>CAZLIX010000039.1:6428-7707 GCA_964559795.1 Microcaldota archaeon | reverse complement strand
GCGCTTTATTCGAAAGATATTTCAGCAAGAAAAATTGCACTAGAAAAGCTAAAACACAACATAGAGAATATAATTCAGATTGCAAAAAAATCAATGTATGCAGATACAAGGCTTGATGCAATAAAAATAATTTCAAAAAATGAAACTGCACTTAGAAAAGTATATGAATATTCTACATACAGGGATTCTAAATATGCTGCAAGAGAGGAACTTTAAAAATTTAAAAAAGAAAGGTAGGTGAAATTTGTGAGAAAAAGAGAAATAGAAAGACGAACAGGTATAGATAGAAGAATGAGATTTGGGGATGTATCTATTCCAAAAATAACCCCAAAAATGAAAAAAGAAATGCTTCAACAATTAAAGTTAGTTCAATCGGCAATTGATGAGATTAAAAATATTATGTTAGATATCCCTTTTGGTCCTTTAACAAGAAAGTATTTAGGTGGGGCGTTTCCTGGAATTAATGACGAATTAAACCTTTTAAAAGAAGAGTTAAGCTGCGAATCAAACAAAATAAGTATGAGAAATATAGCTCACAGAACAAATACACTTTCATCAGCACTTTCAATGATTGAAATGTGCGTAATTTCAAAAGATAATTCACAAGAAGAAGCATCTGGCGTACGCGAAAAAATAAAAGATGCACAAAAACAAATTGATTCTATAAGAATGGGAATAATTTTAATGTAAATACATAAAAATATAAAAAAATGAGATTATGCCTTCTCAAAAAAGAAAAAATTTCAGGGCGCCTGAAAATGAAAGGCTACGGGGAATAAGAGGGATAAGTTCTACTGCAAAATTAGTAGAATTATTAACTAAAGAAGATGAAAATATAAGACGGGAATTTTATAGAATAAAACAAATGGGCCTGGATGAAAAAATTGCTACTTTGATTAAAAAATTAACAGAAGAGGATTATCTTTCAAGAAAAAATGCAGCAATAATGCTAAATGAAATAAAATGCCAAGATGTAGTCCTGCTCGTTGCAGAATTATTAAAAAATAAAACCAGTTTTGTAAGGCAGGATGCTGCCGCGCTTTTAATAGAGATTGGAGATAAAAATGCAGTTCCTGCATTAATTGAAGCATTAAAAGGAACTGATGTTATACTTAAAAAATTAGCAGCAGATGCACTTTGCAAAATAAAAGATACTGATTCAATTAAAGAAATGTGTTGCCTTTTAAATAATATTAATTGGGAAACTAGGCTGTATGCAATTTATGTTTTAAAAAAAATCGGGGATGAAACAATAATACCACAGTTAACTGAAAGATTT
>CAZLIX010000039.1:0-6418 GCA_964559795.1 Microcaldota archaeon | reverse complement strand
ATGACAGGTGCGAAAATGTACAACACGCTGCGAAAATGGCAGTTGATGAAATAAATCTTAGAAAATAAGCCCAGATAAGTAACCTATCAAAAGAAACAAAACCATTCCTATAAATATCGGTGGAAGCGCTGGAATTACGATTTTTTTATTTTCCAAAAAGTAAAATATTAGAAAAACAGAAATTGTTGCTCCAATTATCGCAAAAAAAGAAGCATAGGTATTTGTTTGAAGAAAGGATACTGAAAGCATTACTGGGGCTAAAATATCTCCTGTTCCAAGATCAGATCTTTTTGGCTTTCCTTCAACTATTTCAGATGAGGAAATAGTTAATGCAATATCTTTTTGTATTATTTCTTTTGCAAGAAACACCATATGTTTTGTCTTATAAACAGATAAATAATCATAAACTGAAAGAATAGCTAAAAAAATTAAAACAAAAAATGGGGAAAAAGAAATTCCAAAAACAGCCCCTATCCCAGCAGAGGCAAAAACAGCGCATATATTTTTCAAAAAATTAAATTTAAACTTTAAAACCGCAAGAAAAATCCCTAAAAATATACCGATTGCCATTGATTCGAAATATGGCAGAAAAATCCTTAAAAATGAATAAAAAATAATTGACGATGGGACTGAAATTAAAAAAAATTCAAGCAATACCAATAACAAATTTCCCTTGTAATATTTTAAAAAAAGTATCATTAACGCAGTTCCTATCAAAATAAAAAATAATAAAAGAAAAATATCATAAATGGAATTTTCAAATCCAGAATCCATATAAAATATAGAAACATATGGATTTTCTGCATAATCCCCTAAAAGGATATAACCTGTAAATAGCCCTAAAAGCTGTGCTAAAATAAAAAGAATTAAAATATTTAAAATTCCTTTCATCTTCCTTCAACCAGTTTTACCGAGCCTTGCTCTTTTTCATACAAGTCCCCTCTTCTTAAAAGCTCATCGATTATCCTTCTTGTGGTTTTTTCATCTATTTCATATTTCAAAGCTTCCTCTATTACAGAATCAACATCCACACTATCGTATGTTTTTGACAATTCACGGATAATCTCTTTTATCGTATCAGTTTTTTGCAACCTTTCAACCTGTGTTCTTGATCTTCCTGTTGCAACAATATCCACATCTATTCTTCCTGTTTCCTTATCTGTCATAATCTGTGAAAGAACATATTTCATCAATGAAATTGCAACATCAGAATCTGTTTCTTCAACTATTGAAGAAAATCTAAGCTTTGCATTTGCTTCAGACAACCTTACAAGCCCTTCGAGATATCTTGGGGTTATTGCAACTGAACCTGAATCTTTTCCAAGCCTTCTAAGTGAGATATAATAATCCTTTATTTTTTCCATTGCTGCCCTGCTTAATATAGGCCTTATATTTCTTCTCGCATAGGAAATATATTTTCTTAAAAGTTCTACTTCAACAATTTCATTCTTATCCTGTTGTATTTCTCCTTTACCTGCATAAAAATGGGAATTTAATATATGTTCTGCAAGCTTTGAGTCTTTTTCCTCATCTAAGATATCAAAAATTGGAAAGATAAGATCAAACCTTGAAAGAAGTGTCGGCGGGATTGCAAACTGTTCTGCAATATTTCTATTCTGGTCAAATCTTCCGTATTTTGGGTTTGCTGCTGCAAGAACAGAAGTTTTTGCGCGAAACTTTGTGACAATACCTGCCTTTGCAACAGAAACAGTTTGGGATTCTAAAACTTCGTGAAGTGAGGACCTATCCTCTTCACTTATTTTATCAAACTCATCAATTGAAACATTTCCTCCTGATGCTAAAACTAATGCTCCGGCTTTTAAGGTCCATCCCCCGTCCCCAAGCTCATCTTTTTCAGCAGTAACCGTAAGACCTGCAGAAGTAACAGATTTACCTGAAACATATATGCTTTTTGGAGCAAGCCTTGTTGATTGTTGCAAAAACTGAGTTTTTGCAATACCAGGATCACCGATTAAAAGAACATGGATATCATCTCTGATAGGAACTGTATTTTTTATAAATTTCCCTCTTGTCCCTCCAAAAAGCTGCAGAACGATTGCCCTTTTTACCTCTGCATATCCATAAATGCTTGGTGCAACAGAATCTATCAAAATTTTTTCAATATCTGGGCTTTGGGAAAGTTCAAGTATTCTTTTTTCATCTTCTTTTGTAATTTCAATTTCTTCAAAATCCTTTTTCATGCTTTTTATATGCAATACGTCCAAAAATCTTCCAAATAAGAGCTCCTGCTTTGCCTTTTGCTTTAAAGGAGGCCTTAATCTTAAAATTCCGCAAACCTCTACATTATCTCCCGGAACTATCGTATTTACAAGGTCATCTTCTATCCATAACTCAATTTTTGAAGCAGGGGTTCCTCCTCTTACTTTTTCTAAAAGCTCTTGGACCTCTGATCTTTGCACATCAACAAATGTACTATCATCAGTTGAAGCTTCAAGAGAAAGTTTCTTACAGCTTGGGCATCTTTTTGGAGGAGTAAAATTTTTATCAACTAAAAATTTAAACCTTGAATCACAAACATCACATAAAAAAACTGCAACCTGCATTTTATGCAATACATCTGCCCTTCTTGTAATAACTCCTTTAAATGAAACGATTGAATTTATACTCTTTGAGCTTATGTTTTCAATTAAAAGATCTGAGCCTGGAAAATTGAAAAATCTTACATGCGGAGTAAAATCTTCCCCTGAAGTTGTTCTAAGGTTCATTGACCTTATTGCCTGTTTTGCAGCAGAAATGCAATTATCAGGCTCTTTTAGAAGCTTATCTGAAAGTTCAATGTCAAATTTTTCAAGGTCTTGAAAATCAACTTCAAGGCTTTTTTTGTCAGGATAATACAACAGCAACTCGTTTATTTTCTCTTTATAAATCATACTAAAGAATTCGGAAAAAGATTCTATCAAAGGTGTTAAATCAGTTTCAGTCATAAATCCCACCATAAAAAAAGAAGTTTAAGGGAAATAATAATAGAAAGGAGAGTATATAAAACATAGGGTTTGAATTTTATTTATGGAATTTCAATATAACGCTGGTCGAATAATGGTAATCTTAGGATTTTTTTTAATATTAATAAATGCAATAGATTATGTTTTTGGAATTGGAATAAATTCGCCAATACTTTTAATTTTAGGATTGATATTTGTCAGTATAGGAATGAAAATAAAAAATGAAAAAAAGAAAAAATAATTTACTCTGCTTCAAGAATTGTCCCTGAAACTGTTCCTGTTGCAATCCTTTTTATATTTGGATTAGGGTCTCCTTCTATTGAATATTTAAGGGCGATTATTCCTTTAAACCCTGCGCCTGCATTTGAAGAGATTTGAGAACCTGTTGATTTAACACATGGAACATCAATTAAAGTAAATGTCTGGCCAGCGCCAATGCTGCTGCCGCTATTTGGAGCAATAGGATCTGCATCGCTTTGGGAAAATAAATTATCAGTTACATCTCCTGCGCCTGCATCGGTACAAATTGCCTCAACATCTTCAAGCCGATAACCTAATCTATTATTTAAATTCACTGAAAGGTAAACATTTCCTGTTGATTTATTTACATAAATTTGCGCCATGCCATCACAGGCAAAACCTTGCTGAAATAAACAGGTTTCCTGGGTTTTTGGAAGCAGATAATATAGTGCTGCGATTACAATTACCAAAACTAAAATTGCCCATCCATAAGTCATTAAATATTCCATTGCCGCCTGTCCTTTAAAATTTTTTTTCATAATATTTTTCACCTCTATAAGATATTTGTAAATAAAAGATCTAGCAATATTAAAACTGCATTATAAACGATTACAGAAACAATAAATAATACTGGGAAAAACTTAAATCCCTGATTTTTTGAACCAGTTTTTATAACCCCCATTATAAGGGATGAAAAAAAGCTCGTAACTAAAAGCACGCCCATTGTAAACCAAAAGAATTCGTTTGATGTCAAAACAGGTGTTGATGACGGAGAAACCATAGAATAAAAGTCAGTTACATTAATTGCAGGAATTTTTGTAAATACTTTTTCAAGGATAGTTACCAGTTTTGTTGAAACTGCAAAAAGGAACGGAGTTCCAAATGCTGCTGCAAAAATCACAAAAATTTCATATAACACTAGTGAAGATTCTATCTCTTTTCTAAGCGTAAGGCTTTCCCTTGTATCTTTTGCGGTTCTATCTAAAACTTCTGAAATTTCAGAGCCTGTTGCAATTGATTGTTTTATTAAAAGTATTGTACGGTTGAATAAATCTGATTTAAATGAATTTGAAAGAGTATCAAGGCTGTCATCAAGAGGCTGACCACTGAATGCCTTTTTCATTGACTTTTGGATTTCTTCGCTTAAAAGCCCGAATTCAGGCTTTGCTGCATACCAAATCGCCTGGTCAAGAGGCATACCAGAGCTTACATTTGAAGAAACATACATTAAAAAATCTGGAAGAGATGTTTCAACTGCCTTTGTTCTTGTTTCAATATCTAGTTGGATTAACACATAAACCAATATTCCAATTGCCAAAAAGCTCAAAATTTCACACAGTATTAAAAGCAATACAAAAACTACTATTGGCTGCAAGATTAAAATAGAATTTATAAACCAGAAAAAGGATGAAAAAAATTCGGACCACCAGTTAAGAAGCAGTGCTGTAAAAAGTCCTAAAACCAAAGATAATACTACATATTTTCCTATAAATATTTCAGGCTCATTTGTTCTTCCTGCATAAAATAAGGTTTCTTTTATAGATTTGCTGTTTTTTCTTGTAATTGCAAGCCTTCCAAAAAATCTAAAAAAATCATCAGTTTTCATAAAAATCACACTGCATAATACGGTCTTGAACCTTCAACCATTGCAAGAAATAAATATTGCACGAGTAAAATAAATAATAGTACAAAGCTTAAAAGAAATGCACCCTGCCCTGTAAGTGAATTTCCTGAAATAAGCGAAAGAAGTATTACTGCAAACGCAACCCCAAGAGATGGAAGAATTATCCCAAATATCATAAAAAACATTACAAATGGGGTGAGTTTGTTTCCATAAGTTTTTAGTGCGATTACCTGTTCTTTTGAAATCTGCTCGAGTATCACTTCAAGTGAATCTGCAACATCTGCCCCAGAAGAAAGGGCATTTGAAATCTGCATTATTACCCTTGAATAATTCTTTGAAGGGGTGTTATTTGCAGATTCTCTTATCGCCTGGGATAATGAAACCCCAAGGGTTGTCTTTTCAACAATTTTATTAAATTCTCTGCTTAAATCCCCATATCCCACTGAAACCCCAACCAAAACATCAAAAAGAGGCATTCCAGACCTTAAGGCAATAATCATATGTCTTACTAAAAAAACGATTTCGTAATCCATATTTTTTCGCTTTCTAATGATCGCCACATCTAGATAAAGCATAAGATACCAAAAGAAAAAAATTGGAAGTATTATCACAAAAGGAAGTATAAGGGGCAAAAGCCTTACAAAATCAGGCTCATTTAAAAAAATTGAAAGTAGAAGGGAGATAAATATAACTCCTGCAATTGAAAGGAAAATTGTTGTTTTTAAAACTTTTTCAATAAATTCAGATGGTGTAGAATTATTTCCTGCAAGTATAAGCTTATTTTTTATTTCTGGGAAGTATGTTGCAATTTTATTTGAAATTGCTGAATTTGCGGGTTTTTTTCTTATAGGACGCGCAAATATTGAAGAAGAAACTTTTTCATTCGGATCGGTTTTTTCTTTTTTTGACATAATTTACCCACTCACAGAATATTTAGATAATAAATCATTACTTAAACCTTTCTCCTTTAGCACCATTTTTCTTGCATACATTAATGATTCCATTTTAGTTATTGAATGATTTATATAAAGTGAATATTTTTTAGCATCTTTATTTTTCAGGTCATTTAAAAGAATTGAATCATCAAGAAGCAAAACTTCTGAAAGTATCCCTAATGATTTATCATTATTTAATTTAATATCATAAGATGCTTTTAATTTTGTAAGCATTAGCAATTCGCAAATATTTGCAAGGGAATTTGAAAATTTCTCATCATATTTTTTTGTTGTCGTCAAAAGTATTCCTTTTGCAAGCTTTGATTCGGCTGCATTTCCAACTTCAATCAATTGAGAAAGAAAAATAGTATTTGCATCGGTCAAAAAAGTTTTTATTTTTGTGAAAAGTTCTTCTGATTGTATTTTGAGCATTTCTAAATCAGAACAGAAAGACTCAAAAATTAATTTTCTCTTATTTTCATCTATTTCATCTATATTTTTGATTGCATAGTAGTAATTTTTTGATGCAGTATCCAAGGACTGCAAAAATAGATTCTCAGAAGAAGAAAGATATTCAAAAAATTCGCTTTGGAGATTATTTGGAACCATATCGAGTATCCTTCCCAAATCCATCTTTTTAGCTGCTCCTTGAGAAG
>CAZLIX010000038.1:4794-8092 GCA_964559795.1 Microcaldota archaeon | reverse complement strand
AAAATGACAAATATGTTTCCTGATATTGTTTCTGATATAAAATCAATTAAAAATGATGAAATTATATTTGAAGGGGAAGCACTTGCGTATAATTTAAAATTAAAAAGATATCTTTCATTCCAGGAAACGATGCACAGGAAAAGGAAGCATGGGATAGAACAAATGGCAAAGGATTTTCCAATGGTTCTTTATATTTTTGATGTGCTGTATGCTGATGGAAAAGATTTAACGCAAAAAAAATATTCTGAAAGAAGAAAAATTCTTGAAGGGATATTTCCTGTTAAAAACTTAAAACAGAGCGAAAAATTTATTGTTAAAAATGAGAATGAACTTGGAGAACTGTTTGAAGATGCAAAAAATAAAAACCTTGAAGGAATAATGGCAAAAGATCTTAATGCCCCGTATACTGCTGGAAAAAGAAAGTTTGCATGGATAAAACTAAAAAAATCATATGGAAATTCAGTTGATACGCTTGATTGCACAATAGTAGGATATTATCTTGGAAAAGGCTCTAGAACTAAATTTGGATTTGGAGGAATTCTTTGTGCTGTTTATAATCCAGACATATCAAAATTTGAAACAATCGCAAATATTGGAAGCGGATTTAGCGAAGAAGATATGGAAAAATTACAAAAAATGCTTGAAAAAATAAAAACAAATTCACCGCCAAAAGAACTGAGCTTTAAAGCAGAACATGATTTTTGGGTAAAACCAAAATATGTAGCAGAAATAGCATTTGATGATATAACCCTTTCTCCGATGCACACCTGCGGCCTTTATGATGGAAAAGGATACGCATTAAGGTTTCCAAGATTTATTAGGTTACGGGAAGATAAATCATTTAAAGAATGCAGCACGACAAAAGAAGTAATTGATATGTATTGGCTTAAAAATAAAAAATAAAAAAATTAACAGATTTTTCTTAGAAGAATTGGCGACTTTTTATTATGCATATTTGTTTTTCCAATCATTTTTGAAAATCCTCTTGCCTTTTCTTTTTGGTCATTAAATGACTGCTCTTCTAAAAATTTTTTGAAATCCTCGTCAATATCCGGCTCTTTTTTTTGTTTTTTTGGGGCAGATTGATCTATTTGCGAATTATCTTTTGGTGGTTGTTTAAATGATTGTTTGGGTGGTTTTTGCTTTTGGGTGGTTTTTGTTTCTTTTTGTTCTTGTTTTTTTGGATCAATGGTTTTCTCAGGTTTAGTATCTTCTATTTTTGGAGAAACCAACGGAACAATTGGTATAACCTTGGCATTATCATTTTTTTCAGATGTTTTAAAAAAAGAATAGAACATATCATTCATGTTAGAATAATGCACCTTAACTGTCTCCATTACTGTATTTTTTACATTTTGGATGAATTGAGTTGATTTGGTATATCCATAATGATTATAAAACATAATTAAACCTGCAGTTGCAAGACCTGCTAGCGCAAATAATTTTACTTTAGTTGAAATGCCTTTTTTAGGCTGCTTTTCTTGTGTATTTTCGATATTTTCTTGGCTTGGATTATTTTTATTAGAAAATGGATTGTATTGCGGATTTTGTTCTTTTATTTGTTTTATTGCGAATTCTGAATGTTGCATTATAATTTGAAGCGGATGATTAGTTGAAAGAAAGTTTAATTTATCTAAAGCTTTGGTATCTCCTATTTTACCTAATGCATCAATTAAAGTAATTGTTGTTTTAGGGTCTATCAATATGATATGATTTTCTAAAAAGAGCAATAATTTATCAACAGCTTCTTTTGCTTTCATTTTCCCAAGTACTGTTGCAATTGAACTTATAATAGATGGATCTTGGTATTTTAATGCGTCCATTAAAAACGGAACTGCGCGCTTATCGCCAGTAAACCCTATTAATTTTATCAATTGAGTAGAAATATTTTGAGCAGAAATTTTATTTAATGATGAAATTAGGTAATCTACATATTGGGTGGTAAAAAAAATTTCACTGGTTTTTAGAGTATCTACTTGTTCTTGAGCTTTTTTTCTAATAGATGGATCATCGCTTAGCAGCCCATCTAATAAAGACTCTTTTTTAATTGGTATTGGAGGTACTTCTACTGTTATAGAGGATTCTTCAAATTTAATAGAATAACTTTCAGGTTGTATTTCCTCGATAATTTCAACTTCCATTTGTTCATTTGGGTTAGTAGTAGGGTTATTAATAATTAAATCTAATTCTTCATTCGAAAGCATCTGCTCTGATGGAACATTATAAGCAGTTGTATCAGTTTGATTTATTGCTGATGAGGTATTTAAATCAAAAGATTTTCCAGAAACTACTGGTTCTCCACGGTAATTTTCAGGAATATCATTACTATTATTTTTTTGTGAATTAATAAAAAGATCTAACTCGCTATCTGTTAGCAATGAATTATTGCCAGAATATTTTTCAGCTATTTTTCCTAAAACTGTTTTTTTTTCCATTTAAATCAATCCTCTCCTGCCTCATTAAATATTTTTTTAATGAAATCTCCTGTCTGGGTTGCGATTGCCTTAATTCCCATAACTAACTGCTCTTGTATTGCAGTTTGCCTTTCAGATTGCAACCTTTCAATTTCATTATTGAGCTCTGCTCTTTTAGTATTATTTTCAACTCTTATTAATTCTGGAAGATTCTGCTTTTTTTTCGTATAATCTGCAATTTGCGCTTCAAGATTTGAAATTCCAAGTTCTGCTTTTGCAAGCTGGTCGCACCAGATTTTTAATTGGCGCTCATATGAAGCTTTAACTTTTTCAAGATTTTCAAGGCTTTGTGTTTTCGGATCTGGATCTAATTTTGTTATTAATAAAATAGTTTTTTTTAGATCAGCTTCTTTAACTTCAAGCTCAATTTCTTTTATTTTTATTGATGTTTCTTTGCTTCTAACTAAATCAAGAATCATATGATTGGATTTTGGATCAGAATTTTCAATTTCAAAGCGTTCTTTTTTCAAAGATTCAATTGATTTTGAAGTTTCAATTGCCTTAGAATATTTTTCAATATCTTCTTTAAGATCTGCGATTTTTGAATCAGCTTCTTTTTTGGCTTCTTTTGCATAGCAAAGGCCCATTGTTAAATTTTTTAATTCAGATTCTATTATTGCAAGCTCGTTGATTTTTTTTCCTTCCTGTAAAACAGCAAGTGCATTAGTCAAATATAAAACATCAGAGTATATTTCAGATAATGTTTGGGAGTTTCTAAAATTTGTATTTATTTGTTCTAAGCCTTCTAATGCAGATCCCTCTAGCAAATCCAATGCACCGGTTTCTCTTAATGAATCTAAAAAAATTCTTGTAATATCTTTTCC
>CAZLIX010000038.1:0-4784 GCA_964559795.1 Microcaldota archaeon | reverse complement strand
GATTTCCTCTAAGCCCTTTTGGAATACCATATAATGCAAAGGGGTGGGCTTTTTCATCTGTTCCATTGATTTTATAATTCCCTTCTAAATCAATTGGGGTTTTTGTTGGAATTAAACCTAAATGTTCTTCTAATTCTGGATGTGTTGTTTTCATTCTTCTTTTTGAGTTTGAATTTTCCAAATTAGTTGGAACATTTTTTCTACTTAAACATACTTTTTTATGAGTATTCATAATTTGCACCTAATTATATATTCTACAACAAAACGTTTTTAAACCCTTAATATAACTAGAATTGAATAGAAAAATATCAAACTAGCTTTAATCTCCTTATTTTTTCATAATTCTTTCTTTGGGCAGTAAATAAAAATGCATTATTATCTATACATATAGAAGCATTTATTATATTTTTAGTAGAATGGGAAATGCCAATTTCTTTTAACTCTCTATAAATTCTTGATGCAATTATACTAGAGCTTTCATTAAAAGGAAGCGAGGTTATATTTCTTATAAATTGGTCTACAACCTCTGTTTTTTTAACGCTGGTCATAAGCTCATAAATAGTCGGAGAAGTTATGCAAATCTCTTCGTCAGAGTAGTATTTTATTTTTTCAACTATTGTAGGCTCTCCTTTTAAAAATTCAAGTGCAACAGAACAATCAAGACAAATTTTTTCCAAATTTTTCACCACTCAAATTCTTCTTTCAGACGCTGCCCGGATTTTCGTTCTACATCTTCTTTTTCAATGCTTCCTGCAAAAGAGATAACGTCTTTTGCTTTTCCTTCCCTTTCCTTTAATAAATATTCAATAATTTGGCTAAAGCTCATATCTTTTGATTTTTTGAGCCTATAAAGACCTGCGTATACATCATCGCGGATTGTAATTACCCTTACCATAGTAAATACATTTAATGAATACATTTAAAAATCTTCCCCGTAATCAGGATATAAGTAATTTTAAATAGATTTTTATGATTTAAATTTATATTCGATAAAGGTTAAATATATAAACTTCTATTTTTAGAGAATAGATACCTCCCAAGGTCCTCGGAAAAAGAAAAGGGGCCTATAATCACGATTATTTTCGTGATAAAAAAAGGTGTGTTATGTATGGATGATTTGGTAAAATCGGTTGTATGTGAAAAAGGAGTAGAGCCAGCCTCTGAAAATGAAGACCAGTTCAGCTCAGAGCAGATAAAAATCGTTACTGTCGGTGTCGGTGGTGCAGGAAACAATACTGTAAACAGATTGATTAAATCCGGAGTTAAAGGCACGGAACTCGTTGCAGTTAACACGGACAAACAGCACTTAAACATTGTTCACGAAAGATCAAAAAAGGTCTTGATTGGTAAAAGCGTTACCAAAGGTCTTGGTGCTGGAGGATACGCAGAAGTTGGAGAAAAATGCGCAGAAGTAGACAGGCAATTAATCGAAAAAGAGCTTGAAGGAGCCCACCTTGTATTCGTATGTGCAGGTATGGGTGGAGGAACAGGAGGAGGAGCAGCCCCAGTTGTTTCACAAATTGCAAAAGAGCAAGGCGCAATTGTTGTTGCAATGGTTACCTATCCATTCGCGCTTGAAAGAGCAAGAAAAAAGAGAGCAGATGAAGGAATTGCAAAACTTAGAAAGAACTGCGACTCAGTAATTATTTTAGATAATAATAGATTGGTTAAATTAGTACCAAACTTGCCAATGGCAGAAGCATTTGCAGTTGCAGATGAAATTTTATCAAGGGCAATTTCAGGTCTTGTTTGGACAATAACCCAGCCTTCTTTAATTAACATTGACTTTGCAGATGTAAGAGCAATTATGCAAGGAGGAGGAGTCGGATTCATTGCAGTTGGTGAAGGTAAAGGAACAGATCGAGTCACAGGCGCAGCAGAAGGAGTAATCAAAAACAGGCTTTTAGATGTTGATTTCGAAGGCGCAAAAGGTGCAATTATCCACATTACAGGCGGATCTGACTTGACACTTGGAGATGCAATTAAAGCTGGTGAAATAATTACTGAAAGGATGGACTCTGAGGCAAATGTCAAATGGGGAGCAAGAATAATGCAAAACTACGAAGGTAAACTTGAAATAGTTGCAATTGTTACCGGAGTAAAAGGAGCATCTGTTCTTGGAATGCCATTTGAAGAAAAAGACGAGGAAGTTGACTTGTCTTCTTTCGGCTCAGGGCTTGATGTCCTAGCATAATTTTTTCTTTTTTTTATTTTTTATATTTTTTTATATAATTAAATTAATTCTAAAATTCTAATTTAGAGAATTATTTATCTTACTTACTTTGGTTTTTGAAAAATAGATTATTAATTAAAAAATGGATCCAACCGGATTTGAACCGGTGATCTCCACTGTGTGAGAGTGGCGTCTTAACCATTGTCCGCAAATATAATTAATTATATAATGCTCTGGACTATGGATCCATTAAATTTATTATAAACAGAAAATATAATAAATTCACTTATAATAATTTATTTAAATGAAAATGATAACACTTTACAAAAAACTACTTAAAAAATATGGTAAGCAAAACTGGTGGCCTGCAGATTCCAAATATGAAATAGTAGTGGGTGCCCTTCTTACTCAAAATACAAATTGGAGTAATGTTGAGAAGGCAATTTCAAATTTGAAAAAAGAAAATGTTTTAACACCTAAAAAAATTATTTCCATTGAATTGGAAAAATTAAAAGAATTGATAAGGCCTGCTGGATTTTACAATCAAAAAGCAGTACGATTAAAAGAGCTTACAAAAAAATATTTAAGCTTAAAAAACAAAAATTATTCAATTAAAAAATTAAGAGAAGAATTGTTGTCTGTAAAAGGAGTTGGCTTTGAAACTGCAGATTCAATAATTTTATATGCTTTTGATAAACCTATATTTGTAATTGATGCATATACTAAAAGATTCTGCGATTCCAATTCATTATTTAAAGGAAAAGATTACGAGGAATACCGGATGTTTTTTGAAAAAAATCTTCCAAAATCAGTTAAGATATATAATGAGTTTCACGCGCTGATAGTTGTTTGGGGAAAGGCGAATAAAAATAAGTAAAGGCGCAAACGTTATACTTACACTTAATAATTTATCTTTCTAAAATGAATTTATGAAAATTGTTTTTCTTGGAACATCTGGCGCAATTCCTTCAAAAAAAAGAGGAATGCCATCAATTGCAATGCACATAAATGAATGGGTTTTATTTGATTGTGGAGAAGGAACTCAGAGGCAGATGATGAATTCAAAAATACCATATGGAAGCATAAATGCAATTTTCATATCCCATTCTCATCTGGATCATTATCTAGGTTTATTTGGCCTTTTGGAAACTTATAAATTAGTAATGCAAAATAAAAAAATAAAAATTTTTGCGCCGCCAGGCTTTCAGTTAAAAAATAAGAATATTGAATTAATTGAAATAAAGGAAGGAAAAATTTATGAAAATAGGGATTATGAAATTTATGCATTTAAAGTTGAGCATATAGAGAATTCATTTGGATTTTTAATAAAAGAAAAAGATAAAATAAAATTTTATGAAAAAAAAGCAAAATCACTCGGGATATTGGGGCAACTATTTAGAGAAATACAAAAAGAGGGCTTTGTAAAAATTGGAAAAAAGAAAATAAAATTAGAAGAAGTTTCGTGGGTTAGGCCTGGGAAAAAGATAATATATTCAGGAGATACTAAGCCTTCAAAAGAATTAATAAAACAATCAAAAAATGCAGATATTTTAATACATGAGGCAACCTATATTTCAAAAAACAAGGAAGAATCAGAAAAATCAAATCATTCAACTGCCAGCGAAGCGGCAAATATAGCAAAAAAATGCAAGGTTGAAAAATTAGTGCTTACGCATATTAGTCCAAGATACAAAGATGAGATAGAAATATTAAAAGAAGCAAAAAAAATATTTACAAAAACGCAGGTTGCATATGATAATATGGAAATAGAAATAAAATAGATAATTAAATAATATAAATATTAAATAAATATAGAATTATTAAACGCAACAAAAAATACGCCAATTCACGAACTAACTATTCGCTTTTTAGCGAATTAGTGAGCAGATATTATAAACTTTTGTTTATAGTTTCTAGCATCATTTATAAACCTTATGCTTAAAATTCAAAGAGTTACGTTGCCAAGAGTTACTACTCTTGTCGCGTAGCCTCAGAGATTGGCTGTATCTTTGGGTTTGGGGGCAAAACATTTCGTAAGAATCTCTTATGAAATGTTAGAATCTATCGTCATAGTCGTTATCAACAGGCCCCTATATAGGCGATAGAAAAAAACATGAGGTGTATATGAATGAAAGGTGTAAACCTTAAGAGAATAGGAGCCATTGTTGCAGGAGCAACATTATTGGCAAGTTCTGTAGCATTTGCAGGATCTCTCCACTATGGAGACACCCAGCTAGTTACAGAATCAGGACAACCACTTGTAAAAGTAGTTGTTGGGGAAAGCGCACAAGCTTCAGATGGTGTTGCAGCAGCAAAAATTGCTTCATACCTTGCAAAAGAAGCATACAAAACTGATGTATATACCGCAACAGTCGGAGATGTAACCTGTGTTGCATCATCAGGCTCAACATGCACAATTACAGATAAATCTGTAACTTTGGATGTAACAGTGCCTGGAGCAACAAAGACAGGAACCTATACATTAAACACCTTAGTTGGTGATTACATTGATAGGACACTCTTAGACAGAGGAAAATCTGCAAATAATGCATTTTCATTATCCAATGCAGAAACCTCAACCATTGCAAACCCAAACAGTGATGGTAACAGT
>CAZLIX010000037.1:0-8365 GCA_964559795.1 Microcaldota archaeon | reverse complement strand
TACATGTGCGTGCAATTACAGGGCTTCCAATACCTACAATTAATCAGAATGGATTTAGCACAATCCCAATATTAAAGCCAGGTGCAAGCCATGTATTATTATCTTCAAAAGAAGGAAACAAGCCTAAAATTGGGAATATCTGGAATTCAATAGATGAAAACGGAGTTTCTCTTTTATATTTTGGAAAGCCTAAGGCAACAAATCATAGGAGAATGGGAGTAGTCCTTGCAACCGCGGATAATGTAAAAGATGCAAAAGAAAAAGCTGAAAGGTGCGCGCATAAAATTTTAATGTCTGCTGATGGTTCATCTAATTGGATAAAACAGGAAGAAAAAAGAAAGCATTTATTCTAATATTTATTATAATGAATCATTTCATCTATATTTTTCCTTTCCTTTTTTTTGCTTTCATCTTTTGAATATCCAATTGGAATAAATGCAAATGGAAATACTTCCTTTGGTATATCTAATAGTTTTCTAAAATTTTCCATTCTTTCTTCTCTTGGGTAAATGCCAGTCCAAACTCCTCCAAGTCCATAAGCATGCAATGATAAAAGTATCCCATAAGTTGCAGCAGCACAATCCTGAGGCCAAAACACATAATCTGCTTGAGGTTTTGCGCATATAACTATCCCAATTGAATGCTCTGATGATGGTGCATTCGGATTTATTAAAGGAATTTTTTCCAAAATATTTTTTTCATCTATAATTATAAATTTCCAAGGCTGGGTGTTTCTTGCAGAAGGAGCGGCAATTGCACATTCAATTATTTTCTTTATTATTTCTTTTGGAACTTTTTTATTTTCAAATTTTCTTACACTTTTTCTTGTCAAAATACATTCTATTGTATCCATTTTAATCAATAATAAGTAGAAAATAATATTTATTATACTTTACTATTTTCTAATTTTTTGAAGTAGTAGCGCTGCAAGTAGGCTCATTATAAATGAAAAAAGAAACGCATAACTGGCGCCAAAACCGCTCCATAAAAAACCTGCAATCAGGCTTGCAGGAAGCGCAAGTATTCCAATAGTTCCCTGATATGTTCCAAATGCGCCAGTTCTTTTGTCTTTTGGAACAATTTCTGATGCTATAACTCTTTGAACGGTATCAATTCCAGTCATTCCAATCCCGTAAATTATTAAAAATAGCACTGCAAGCCAGATCTCATCTATAAAAACAAAACCTGCAAAAACAATTGAAAATATAAAAAATGCAATAGAAAGGGAATTTATTTTTCCAATTTTGTCTGATAGTTTTCCAAAAGGAATTGAAAATATAGAATAGGAAAGATTGTATAATAAATATGCAATAGGAATAAATTCTAATCCGATTCCTATTTCCTGCGCGCGTATAAGAAGAAATGCAAAGCTCATATTTCCAATTGCAAATAAAGATGCAGATGCTAAAAACCAGTTATACTTATATTTTGCTTCTGTACTTGCCTCTTTTTTATTTTCAATTTTTTTGTTTTCCTTTGGTTTTTTACTATCTTTTACAAAAAACCAAATAATTAATACTGCCAAAAAGCCAGGAACAAATGATGCAAGAAAAACCAAATTATAATTATCATTAAATGATGCAAGTATAAAAAAAGCAATCAATGGCCCTATTACTGCGCCAATTGAATCCATCGTTCTGTGCAAACCAAAAGAAAATCCCCTATTTTGTTTATTTGAGGAATTTGCAATAATTGAATCTCTTGCAGGGCCTCTTATTCCTTTTCCAATTCTGTCTCCAAACCTGAATAATAATACCTGCCACCAATTAGTTGCAACTGCAAAAAACGGTTTTACAAATGTAGATAGCCCATATCCAAGAAGAATAACTTTTTTGTTACTTTTAAATATTTTTTCAGTTTTCGAAGAAAAAAATTTAAATATGCTTGATGCAGATTCAGAAATCCCTTCTATTAATCCAATCATTGCCTTATCTAGCATCAATACAGATGACATGAAAACAGGAAGTATTGAAAAAATCATTTCACTTGAAATATCAGTTAATAAGCTTACAAAACCTAAATTTATTATGTTCCGGTTTATCTTATTTTTTTTCATTTAACCCCATTAAATTTGCTTATGCTTAACTATTTAATGTTTTCCATTTATTTTACTTTTAGGTTTTATATATGAAAAATATATTTTTAGTTTTATTTTCAGTTTTATTGCTTTTTGGATGCGTGCAGAATAATGAAGGACAGCCAATTGTTAATAGCACAGTAAATCAAACAAATACTTCTGCAGTTTTGTATGCAATGAATGGAGATCTTGTCACTGTTGAATATGTAGGATATTATAGTGATGGAGTTGTTTTTGATACTTCTATCCAGTCAATAGGCCAGCAGGCAGGGCTTTTAAAAACATCCTATGTCCCGCTTACATTTTATCTAGGCCAAGGGCAGATGATTACAGGATTTGAAGAAGGTATTATTGGAATGAAAGTAGATGATGAAAAAATACTTAATTTAACTCCAGATAAGGCATATGGTGAAATTAAGCCTGCACTTATAATGACATTTCCACTTGAAATGATGCCTGAAAATATTTCTGTCGGGTCGGTTCTTATAACTGAAGACGGCTGGCAGGGAAAAGTAATAAATATGACAAATGAAACAGGAACAGTTGATTTTAACCATGATCTTGCAGGAAAAAACCTAACGTTTGATGTTTTATTGGTGGACATAGTAAGGGAATAATTAGTAAGAGAATAAATACACAAAGATACATTTTTAAATACTACTAAGGATAATATAATTGTGAAACTATGAATGGCAAACAATTAGATTTAAGGACAAAGCCCGTGATTAACAAAAAGGTTACAGTAGTCCATAACCCATTTTTAGATTTTAACGACATTTCAACAAAAATTGGAGAATTGACAAGAAATGCACATCAGTTAAAATTTGGAACAAGGCAGGAAAAAATTTCTGCAATGAATAATTTTATTAATGCAGCATCACTTTGTGTGGATCTTATTTCAGGAAATGATTTCATATCCTCTGATCCTGTCAATAAAAAAATAGTTGCATTAAACCAGATTTTACAAGCGCTTGATTCATTAAAAGAAGCAAAAAAAATCGCGTGCAAATTATCTATTGCTACTACTCTTCGTGATATAGATAATTTTTATATCCCTGCTCTTTTAAATTTAAGATCTCAAATGGATGATTCATTTTAATATTTTTCTTAAAAATTCCCCAGTATAAGACTCTTTTGCATTTGCAATATCTTCAGGTGTCCCTTGGGCAATTATAAGGCCTCCTTTTTCTCCTCCCTCAGGACCAAGGTCTATTACATAATCACAGGATTTTATAACATCGAGATTATGTTCAATTACATAAATGCTGTTTCCCTTATCAACAAGACGATTTAAAACAACTAATAATTTTCTTACATCTTCAAAATGAAGCCCTGTTGTAGGCTCATCTAATATATATACTGTTCCTGGCTTTTTAAATTTTGAAAGTTCACGTGTTAATTTTATCCTTTGCGATTCTCCTCCTGAAAGGGTTGTTGCGCTTTGCCCTAGCTTTATATAACCAAGGCCGACATCATTTAATGTTTGCAGCTTTCTTTTAATTGAAGAATGGTTTTCAAATAATACAAGCGCATCAGATACAGTCATATTTAAAATATCTGCAATTGTCTTTCCTTTATATGTAATTTCAAGAGTTTCCTTATTATATCGTTTTCCTTTGCATTCCTCGCATTCTACATAAACATCAGAAAGAAAATTCATTTCTATTTTTATTACTCCATCTCCTTTGCATTCTTCGCATCTTCCCCCAATTGTGTTAAAGGAAAATCTTCCAGAATTATACCCTCTCTTTTTCCCTTCAAGTGTATTTGAAAAAATTTCTCTTATATCATCAAATAATTTTGTATACGTTGCAGGATTTGACCGCGGCGTTCTTCCAATTGGCTCTTGATCGATTACAATAACGTCATTGCATTCTTTTGGAATATCTATTTTTGCGTATTTTCCTTCCTTTGAAATTGAATATCCGAATTTCTTTTTTAGGGCATTTACAAGCGTTTCATTCATTAATGTAGATTTTCCAGAGCCTGAAACCCCAGTTATTGCGCATAATATCCCGGTTGGAAAAGAAACATCTATATTTTTCAAATTATTTTCATTTGCTCCGAGCAATTCAATAAATCCTTTTGGAATTCTTCTTTTTTTCGGAGTTTCAATTTTTAATTCTCCTTTTAGGTATTTTCCAGTAATGCTTTTTTCATTATTTATTATATCCTCTAATTTTCCTTCTGCGCAGATGTATCCACCAAGTTCTCCTGCACCTGGCCCTATATCTATAATATAATTTGCTTCTCTTATCGTATCTTCATCGTGCTCTACTACAATTAATGTATTTCCTATATCTCGTAACCTATGCAGGGTGTTTATTAATTTTTTATTATCCTTCTGATGCAATCCTATTGAAGGCTCATCTAAAATATATAATACTCCCATTAAGTTTGAGCCTATCTGTGTTGCAAGCCTTATTCGTTGGGCTTCTCCACCAGAAAGCGTTTTTGCGCTTCTTGAAATAGTTAAATATCCAAGGCCAACATTTTGTAAAAAACCAAGCCTTTCTTTTATTTCCTTTGTTATCTGCTTTGAAATTATTTTTTCCTTTTCTGAAAGGCTTAAATCCAGACTATTGAAAAATTGTATCGCCTTTTCAATGCTTAAATCAGATAGGTCTATTATTGATTTTTCGCAAATTCTCACTGCAAGTATCTTCTCTTTTAATCTTTTTCCATTGCAAACATTGCAAGGAATTGAAATCATAAATTTTTCATATTTTTCTTTCATATAATCCGATTCAGTTTGCGAATATAACCTCATGGTCTGGTTTATTACTCCTTCCCATCCATTTTCCATTCTCATATTAGAGCCGTCTTTCCATTTTGCAACTAAAGGTTCATTTGTTCCATATAATAATGCATCCATTTGCTCTTTTGTAAAGTCTTTTATAGGAGTGAAAAGATCAAAACCATATTTTTTTCCAACTGCTGCAAGTTGTTGGCCCCTCCATTTCAAATCCATTTTTCCATAAACTGCCAATGCGCCAGCCATTATGCTTTTGTTTTTATCCGGAATTACAAGATCAGGAGATATTTGCACTTTTTCTCCAAGTCCAAGGCAATTAGGGCAGGCTCCAAAAGGAGAATTAAATGAAAACATCCTTGGTTCAAGCTCTTCAAAAATAATTTCAGGATGGTTTGGGCAGGCTCCAAAAGTAGAGTAAATTTTTTCTCCAGTCCCTCTTGAAATTTCTTTTGCATCTTTTTTTTCTTCCTTTGGATCTAAAATTATTATTGTGCCGTTGCCTTTTTTTAGCGCCTGTTCTATTCCGTCTGAAATTCTTTGCCTATTTTCTTCATTTACTTCAATATTATCTATTACAGCTTCAATCCAGTGTTTTTCATAACGCTCAAGCTTTATTTTTTCATCAAGTTCATCTATTCTATAAATTTTTCCATCTATTCTTACTCTTATAAATCCTTCTTTTTGCAAGTCATCAAAAATTTTATCATGAAATCCTTTCATTCCTCTAACTATAGGCGCAAGAATGATTATTTTTTTATTTTCGCCTTCCATAATTTGCCTTAAAATTATTTCCTGGGTTTGCGGTTTTAGTAGTTCATTGCACTTTGGGCAGTATATTTTTCCAATTCTTGCAAATAGCAAACGCAAATAATCATAAATTTCTGTAATTGTTCCAACAGTTGATCTTGGATTTTTTGATGTTGTTTTTTGCTCTATTGAAATTGCAGGGGATAATCCTTCAATTGAATCAATATCAGGTTTGTTCAATACCCCTATAAATTGCCTAGCATAAGAGGACAATGAATCAACATACCTTCTCTGCCCTTCTGCATATATAGTATCAAATGCCAAAGTTGATTTTCCAGAGCCAGAAAGACCTGTTAAGACTATAAGCTTATTCCTTGGAATCTCAAGACTTATATTTTTCAGGTTGTGTTCTCTTGCGCCTTTTATGATTATTTTATCTAGCATATTTACTCATCTTTTTTATTTTCTAATAGCATATTTATAAATAAAAGGAGGGAGGTCTTCTCCGATCTTTTATTCTTTTAGCTTAAAATAAATCCGTTTATTGTTTTTTCCCTTGTTTTCAAGCTTTATTAGTTCTAGTTTTCCAACTTCTTTTATATTTTTTACATGTGTTCCGCCGTCTGCTTGCAAGTCTATTCCAGGGATTTCAACAATTCTTAGGTCTTCAATATCAGGAGGAAGCGCATTTGCAAGCTTTACAATACCTTCAATTTCCATTGCTTTTTCTTTTGGAAGGGTGTAAATTTTAAGCTCAATATCATTTTCTAAAAGTTCATTTGCCTTGCTGAAGCATTCTTCAAGCCTTTGCCTGTCAAAATTTTCCATATTAAAATCAAATCTTATTTTTTCCTGCGTTAATTCATTTCCTGTTATTAATACATTCAAATCCCTTATCATTACTGATGCAAGTATATGCCCTGCAGTATGGCTTCTCATAAGCTTGTATCTTTTTTCCCAGTCTAATACACAATGAACTTTATCTCCTTCTTTTAATCCTTCTTTATCAACTTCAAGGACTATTTTTCCATCGACCTTTTTTGCAGAAATTACTTTGAATTCCTCAGTTCCTATTATTATTCTTCCACTATCGCTTTGTTGCCCTCCTCCTCTTGGATAGAAAATATTGTAGTCAAGTGTTATGTATTTTCCATCGTTCACGTTAAGGACTGTTGCATCGCATTCTTTTAGGTAGGAGTCCTCTAAGTATAAGTATTGAGACATATTAATTGTTTATGGCTCATAAGATATAAAAAATCATATGAAAAAAGGTAAAGGCGGAAGATAAAGTAATATTTTTGAATTCATTGAAAAAGAGGAAAAACCAAGACCAAAAATTGCAATACTTAATGATAAAAATGAAATAATAAAAGAAAGTTTTATTTGATTATTGTTTTCCAGTCAATTTGATCAAATGGTATCCAAATTGAGTTTTTACAGGCTTTGAAACTTCCCCAACTTTTAAGGAAAACGCTGCATCCTCAAACTCTTTTACCATCTGGCCTTTCCCAAAAAATCCTAAATCCCCTCCATCCTGCCCGCTTGGACAAGAAGAGTATTTTTTGGCAAGTTCTTCAAAGGATTTTCCTTTTTCAATTTCCTTTAATAAGAACTCTGCCTTATCTAATGTTGGAACCAAAATATGGCTTGCTCTAACCTGCATAAAAAAAACCTTAGAAAAAATAAGAATTATTCTTCTTGTGAGTCTTCTTCTGCAAACTTTTTGATTTCATCAAAGTTTTCAACGATTAATTTTGCCTTTGATTTTCCAAAGCTGAATGGATATTTATCATTCTCATTTCTCATGAGCTTTATTAGTTTATTTCCCCTATATTCTCCATATTCTACTGGCATAATAAATCACCTATATAATATAATTTATTATTATAATATAATAGTAAAACTTAAAAGATTAACGGTATTTGGGAAAAATATCTATTTTGCCCTTATTTTTATTGATATACTCTCTGCCATAAAGCAAGCTTTAAAAATACTAAGGCTAAAAATAGATTTAATCTGTTTAAATTATATTACATCAAAAGCTCCGATGGTGTAGTGGTTAGCATTTCGGCCTGTCAAGCCGGCGACCCGGGTTCGAGCCCCGGTCGGGGCGTAATATTTCTTGATGATTAAATTAGTTCTATTTTAGTTTTTTTGAAATTAAATTGATTCCAGTTTTCAATATTATCTTTATTTTTATTTACATACAAGGAATATGATTCATCTCTTTTTAATATTATTACTGCATTTAAGATTTTTCTTGCATCGAATTTTATACTTTTTTTATGTTTTTTTAGATTAGTATCATCACAAAAACAATCTCCATCTAAAAACCATTCTATATAATATTTATTTATTCCAGAGTAACGTGAATCTATAACCAAAACATTTATTTCAGAATATTTAAATTTTTCCAGTTTTCCGTTAATACTAGTTCCCAAAGTGTCACAAGGACATGCACTTCCAGATTCAAAATTTAAACTTTGATCTCTACAATAAACTTCTACATAAATTTTTTTATCATTTTTTTCAACCAAAAAATCAATAGATCCTTCATTAGATTTAAATTCGTAATCCAATATATTAATTTCATTAATTTTTGCAAAATTTACAAACTCTAACTCACTCATTAATGAAAAAAAATTAAAATTGGGTTTGTGATATTTTGTTTCTATTTTTGTTCTTAGGTTTTGATCTAAATTACTTATTAATCCAATAAGAAAATTATATCTCTCTAGGTGTTTTACACAATAGATGTTTCCTTTTTTGGCAAGATCTTGAATTCC
>CAZLIX010000036.1:0-8596 GCA_964559795.1 Microcaldota archaeon | reverse complement strand
TTTATATAGAAATATTAGAAAATAATATAATTTCAATTCTTGAAAATGGTACAATCTACCGCATGAGAGATGATGGAAAAATACAAAATACCTTTGATCTTGATGCAAATTTTTTTGGGGCAAAAATTGAAGGAAATATTATTTATATTTCAACAGACAAGGGCATATTTTCCTTTGATGGAAAAAAAATTTCAAATATTTATAATCAAACAGGCATTTATACCACACCAGATGTTTATTTTGGAAATATAATAGTAGGAAAAGATGAAAAATTAATTTCAATTTCACCAGATGGGAAGTTGCTCTGGGAGCTAAAGCTTGGCCCTTTTTGGAAATCAAGCCCGAAATCTTATGCAGGCTCTGCATATATAGGCTCATTAAATCATTTTTTTTATTCTATAAATCTTGAATCACAAAAAATTTCATGGATGTATGACACCCAAGGAGCAATAACATCTGCTTCTGAAAATTATGGGAGTATTGTATATTTTGGAAGCAATGACGGTTATTTGTATTCAATTGATTCTTCAACAGGAAAATTAAACTGGAAATCAAAAACCAACGGAGCGATATTTTCAACTCCTCAGCTTGCAGAAATCGGAAACCAAAATATAGTCCTTATTGGAAGCTCTGATTCTTATCTTTATGGTTTTGATAGAAATAACGGAAATCTTTTATGGGGTTATTCGGTCGTAAAGCCCATAAGCGAAGTTTTATTTGAAAAAAATAAGATATTTGTCGTGTCAGAGGATTATATTTATTCTATATCAAGTCAGAGAAGCTGTGTTTTTATCGAGCCTTCTGAAAGAATGAAAATAGGCTATAAGGAAGTAGAATTAAAAGGAAAGATTTTTTCTGAATATGAAAATCCAAATGCAAAAATAAGAGTAAATTCAGGAGAATGGATAATTGTAAATTCAGAAAACAATTCTTTTGAATATTCAATAGACCCATCATCATATCCTTTCGGAACTGTTGAAATTGAATGTATTGTTTCTGATGCATATGGCGAAAGCGACGTTTCAACAAAATTATATCTTCTCAAAACATCTGATTCAATAAAACCTGAATTTAATCTAGAATATCCTTATTCTATAAGCGAAGGTTCCTCTGCCTTCATTTACGTGTATGATAAAGAGACAGGAGAATATATACAAAATTTTGTATATACTATAAATGGAGAAACCAAAAACGGCAGCGATTTTATAAAAATTGACAGTGTAGGGGAAGGAAAAATTGAAGTTTCGATTGCTAAAATCGGATATGATACAAAAAAAGTAGAAATACAAGTTCAAAAAGATTATACTTTTTTTATTATTGCAGCGATATTTTTATTTTTTATATTAATTCTTATTTGGCTTAAATTTTTCAGAAAGAAAAGATATATAGAAGACTGATTTAATAATTTTATTTAACTGTAACGGATTTTGCAAGGTTTCTTGGCTTATCTACATCCCGTCCAAGTATTGTTGCAGTATAATACGCAATTAATTGCAATGGGATTATCTCTAAAAATGGATAAAACATTTTGTCTTCAAATTCACCTATATTTATCCAGTCATCAAATGCAGGGTGATTTTTATCTGATATGCCTATTAGATAAGCTCCTCTTGCTTTTGTTTCAAGCCCGTTTGAAATGCAATCATTATATGTATAATCTGTCGGGCAAATTAAAATAACAGGGGTATCCTTTTCAATTAGTGCAAGTGTTCCGTGCTTTAATTCTCCAGACGGCATTCCTTCTGCATGAATATAGCTTATTTCCTTTATTTTAAGTGCGCCTTCAAGCGCTATTGCATAATTTACCCCCTTTCCAAGAACATAGATGTGATTTTTTAGGTATATTCTTTGTGCAATCTTTTTTGTTTTTATTGTATAATACTCCATTTTATTTTTCAAAAATCCAATCATTTTGAATATTTTTTCCTTTGATTCTTCCAATTGCCCTGCAATAGAATATGCAATAAGATAAAATGCCAAAATCTGGCCTATAAATGCTTTTGTAGATGCAACTGCAATTTCAGGTCCGCAATTTATTGGATAAACCAGCTTGCTTTCACGTGCAAGTGTGCTTGCTTGGACATTTACTATTGAAATTACATCAAGCCCTCTTTTTTTTGCCTTTCTTACAACCTCTAAAACATCTGCGGTTTCTCCGCTTTGTGAAACTGCCAGAATTATTGTGTTTTCCGGTGCATCATCAATAAAATTGCCGTATTCATGTGCCATCATAACTTCAATATTCTTTTTTGCAACTCTATATAATATATGTTTTCCAATTACTGCTGCGTGTCTTGCAGTTCCGCATGCAATTGCAACAACATTCTTATCTTTTATAAATTTTCCAATTTCAGCAGCCCTTTTTTCATTTATCCCCCTTTCAATGGAGTATGGCTGCTCTAATATCTCCTTTAGCATAAAATGAGGATGCCCGTCAAGCCCGGATTCTTTATGATCCCATTCAAATTTTTCTATTTTTTTATCTATCTTTTTGTCTTCAATATAATTATAAAATTCTATTTCTAATTTTTTATTTTTTTTAAGATGGGCTATTTCCCCATCCGATAAAATATACATATTTTTTGTATTGTCCATAAATGCCAGAGGATCGCTTGCAACAATAAAAGAATCGCTGGAAACTCCAATTAAAAGCGGGCTTTCATTTTTTATTGCAATCATCTCATCTGGATTTTTTATATCTATCCCAACTATCGCAAAAGAACCAATTATTTTTTTGCTTATTTTTTTTGCCCTTTCAAACAAATTTCCAGTTTCATCTTCAAATAAATGGGCTATGACCTCTGTATCCGTGTCAGATTCAAAAAAATGCCCCTTTTTTTTCAATTCTTCTTTTAATTGAAGGTAATTTTCTATTATTCCGTTATGGGCAATTGCAATCTCTTTTTTGCAGTCTGTGTGTGGATGGGCGTTTTCCATTGTGACGTTGCCGTGGGTCGCCCATCTTGTATGTCCTATTCCAATAAATGCATCCTCTTCTTGCAAAGCCTCTTTTGTAATCCTCCCAACTTTTTTTACTATTTTTAATTTTCCATTAATTGTTGCATAACCCCAGCTATCATATCCCCTATAATCCATTTTTTTTAGAGAAGATATCATTTCATCTACTGTATTTTTTGAATTTTCAGTTTTCAGTATGCCTATTATGCCGCACATTTAAATCTCCTAAACGAATAATTTAATAGTTGAGTGCAATTATTTAAAAATATGCTTATATAGTTATTTTATATCTTTTAATCAGGTGAATATATGGATGAATTAGAAAGATTAATTAAAGGAAATGACAGGTTTGTATCGGGCCAATTGTCAAAAAAAGAACATGAAAAAAAAAGAAAAGAGGTTCTTACGGGCCAAAAACCTTTTGCAACAATTCTTTCCTGTTCAGATTCAAGGGTTGTGCCGGAGTATATTTTTGATCAGGGGATCGGAGATATATTTATAATAAGAACAGCGGGAAATATTTGTGATCCTATTGCAATCGGAAGCATTGAATATGGAGTTGAACACTTGAAGACCCCAATCCTGGTTCTTTTAGGCCATACAAAATGCGGCGCTGTAACTGCAACCTGCTCATGCAACGGAAAAAAAGAAGGAAATTTTATTGATAAAATAGTTGAAAAAATAACTCCTGCAGTAAAAAGTTCGATTGATGAAAGCATTCTTGAAAATTTAAAATGCACTGAACGAGAGCTTTTACAAAAAAGCCATGTAATTTCATCCCTTTTAAAGGAAAAAAAATTAAAAATAATAAGAATGGAGTATTTTCTTGAAACAGGCAAGGTAAAAGTTTTGGACTAGGTTTTTTTAGATGGATGACTCTGATAAGGTTTATGAATTTAAGAAAAAAATAAAAGAAGTTTCAAAATACCGTGGCAGTGGAACCCAGCTCATATCAGTATATATACCAAAAGATTATCCCATTCATGAAATTTCTGGAAAATTAAGAGATGAGCTTGGCCAGGCAAGCAATATTAAATCAAAAAGCACAAAGCTCAATGTTTCTTCAGCCCTTGAAAAATTAATTAATCATCTTAAAATGTATAATAGGCCGCCCCAAAACGGGATATGTCTTTTTTGCGGCAATATCTCAGAAAATCCGTCAAAAATCGATGTCCAATTATTTACCATCGAGCCTATTTTTCCACTTAAAATGAATATATATCGCTGCGATAGTAAATTTTTTCTAGATCCTTTAATTGAAATGATTGAAAACCAGGATTCATATGGTATTGTAGTATTGGATGGAAAAGAGGCCACAATTGCATTGTTAAAAGGAACAGAAATAAATATTATAAAAACATTAAATTCTACAGCTCATTCAAAAATAAGAAAAGGAGGGCAATCTTCAAGAAGATTCGAAAGGCTAAGAGAAGAAAGCATAGATAAATATTACATTAGAGTTGGAGAGGCGATGGATGCAGCTTTTCTTGGTAAAGGAATAAAAGGAGTAATTGTTGGAGGCCCCGGGCCTGCAAAAGAGTATTTTATGAAAGCAAATACTTTTAATTATCAAATTAGTGTTCTTGGAGTAGTTGATACGGGCTATACCGAAGAATATGGCGTAAGGGAAGTTCTTGCAAAAAGCTCTCAAATAATCGCAGAGCAGGCAATTATTAAAGAAAAAATTATTGTTGAACGATTTATAAAAGAAGTTGTTACAGGTGGTCTTGCAACTTATGGGATAAATGAAGTTCAGGAAGCAATTTTAATCAAAAAAGCAGATCATGTTTTAGTTTCCGAAGGGCTTTCATCTAGAAGAATTGCATACAAATGCCCGTCTTGTGGAAATGAGGAATTTGACACAATAAATTCCGAAAGCCAGGTTCCTTCAAGAAATTGCTTAAAATGCAACGCAACAATGCAAATTGAAGAAGATGATCCTTTAACTGATTATTTTATAGAGCTTGCAAGAACACATAGCATTAAAGTAGATGTTATCTCTATTGAAAGTGCTGAAGGAAATCAATTTTTTTCAGGTTTTGGCGGAGTGGGCGCCTTTTTAAGATACAAATAAAAAAAATAAATTAATTTTCCTTTATATTTATTTGGCAGGAATAAGCCTCATATGGCTCATCTATTGAAACAATTAGTTTATCTTCAAAATATTTCGTCTTATTGTTTGAAGTAATATGTATATATATTTTATTTTTTATTTGTTCCATACATGCATTTACTGTCATACTTTCATTTGAAAGCCCTATACACTCATTATCTTGAAAAGCAATTATTGTTATATTCTTTCCTGAAATTCCCTGGCTTCCTGCAAAATCTACTCCGCATTGAAGAATTCCATCGGAAATAGTGCTGTTTTTCACATTTCGTGTATCCATTATTATATAAACTTCTGTTGTTTCAAGAAGATTTTTTTGGAAATTTTCCTTGCTTAAATTTTGGTTATTCTCTTTTTGCTCGTTTTCAATTATTTGTTCATTGTCTATTTCCATCCAAGGTATATCAGCAAAATAATATACTCCTGCTCCAAATGCAAGAATTATAAGTATTATTACGCCTAATTTTTTACTCTCCAAATTCAATCACCCTAAATATCGATTCTATATTGCAGTCCTTATAGAATTTATTATCTCCATATAAGGTCAATTTATCTATAAATATCGACTGCACTGTCGGTTTTTTATATACTGATGAATATTCAAAATCAATTATTGGATTGTCTATTTGCTCGATGCATTTGCTAGATGTTATTCCGGAAAGCATTTCCCCATTCTTATAACATCCGCTATTTAATTCATATATTTCAATAGTCTCATTTGTATTAGCATATATTTCTGAAAGTTTTTGTGCGCACGTTTGCATTTGAATAATATTCTCTTGTGGCACCCCATTTAAATTCAAAACAATTGCTGTTTCATTGTGTTTATGCATTGCAAGTGAAAATTCATCTAAATCTGCCATATTTGTTGTTCTATCTAAGTAATTATAGAATCCATATGAGAAAGCCCCTGCAAATATCACAAATAATGCAACAATTGCAAGATATGCCAAAATTTGGCTTATTCTTGTGAAATTCATCCTTGAAATTAATACTAAAAATATAAACAAGCCTACGCACGTTATCGAAACAAAGTTTATTATCGATAAGTATAGCGGTATATTTTGAGAGTAATACATTTTTTGATCATAAGTTGGATGCTGAATTTCTATTAAAAGATTATTTACGTTAGTGTTTACTTTTCTTGCAAAAGTTTTAAGCTGTAAAAATAAGACGTTATCTTTTTGACTTTCAACAGTTTTGTTTAAATTAATCATCATTTCCTCGTATTGATTTTCTATCTGAGAGATTGTTTTGATTGAAGTTGTTTTTGAAAGGTTTTCATCCAACTCTTCTTTTGTATTTTTTATTTCTTCTAAATTCCCTTCCAGGTTCGAATCAAGGCTTTTTAATTCAAGATATAATAAATTTGCCTCGACTTTTGATTTTTCATCCTCAACTAAATTATATATTTCCAGCGCTTCATCAAGCTGCGTTTCCGTTTTATTCATAAGCAATATGTAATTTTCCATTTTTTTATCAATATCTGTAAAATTAAATGAAATTATAGAATCGTTTATATCTTTTCTAAGAAGTATTAATTCATTGTACCTTGTTTTAAGCCCAGTATCATAAACCTTGTTTTCAAGAGTATCATTTACTTTAAATTCAAGTTCTGTTCCTTGCAGATATAAAGGTTCAAATTCATCTAAATATATATTTGCTAATTTGACATTTTCTTTATATTCTATTCTTTTATTTGTTTCATTATATATCTTTAATGAAATCTCATCTTTTTTTGCATACGGCTCCATTTTTTCAACAAGGGTTTTTGAACTTGCCTTTATCATATCTATTGCAGTTATATTATAATCTAAATTTCCGCAAAGCCTAAAACAATTATAGTCCGGAAGCCCCATTGTAATATAGTTGCAGGATTCAGTAATATTTGTCGGGGTTTTAAATAATGAATTTCCAATATCCTGGGAATTCTTTTTGATTGCATCTGAATTTTCATATATGTATTTCAATGCATTATATAGTTCTAAATCACTTGTGTCTTCATTGAATTTTTCACTTATATTATTCATTATTGAAGTTAAGCTTCTGCTTGCATAAGAAATATGCTTGAAATCTTCAATTAATTCTCCGGGCCTGCACATGCTAAAAGGTTTTTCACCAATTGCCGAACAAAACATTAATTCAGTATAATCGCAGGATTCTTGGTCATAGCATGGGAAAAGTTCAACTATTTCCCCGTTTTTTAATGTGAGCATAAATAAATTTGCAAGGCATAACTGATCTTTTGTCATTTCATAAGATGAATATGAATCGCTGTCTCTGCTTGCTTTAAATACTTCTATTAATTCAGAAAGCGTTTCCACTTCACTATCGCTAGGATAATATTTCTGTTTATAATATATTCCTATTATTTCTGATATTTGTTTTTGATTTTCTATCAGCTCTTCTCCCGATAGTAAAAATATTTCATTATTTTCATATTTTACAAGAGTATACTCAATTCCGTTTGCGATAAATTTCTCCTCGCTTATTTTTGCACTATCTTCAGTTAGGTATAGATGATCTTCAAGATCAAATGAAAAAAGATTTCCAAATAATAAAATAAACACTGCAAGTGATAAAATAATTTTTGATTCTTTCATGTATCTATAAGAAGATAATAGTATTTATAAATTTAATGCGATCTTTTTATCATAAAATCCGCAAGTTCTATTAATCCGCTTTTATATTCTGAGTCTGTAAGTTCTTCTATTTCTTTTTTTGCATCATCAATCATTTTTTTTGCAGCATTTTGCGCAAATTCCACAGCACCAGATTTTTTTATTAGTTCTATTGCCCTAATTATTTTCTTTTTGTCTTTTGTATTTTCAAGAATTATTTTTGTAAGCTCTTTTTGTTCTTCTTTGTCAAGTTTTGAAAGAGCATATGCAAGCATAAGCGTTCGTTTTCCCTCGCTTATATCTCCGCCTATCTCTTTTTTATATTTTTCTTCATCCCCTATAAGATTTAATACATCATCCTGAATCTGGAACGCAACACCTATTTTCATTCCGTAATTTTCAAGCTTTTTTATATATTTTTCCTTTTGGCAAATTATTCCACCTATTATCGCAGATGTTTTTATTAAAGAACCAGTTTTCCCTTCTATCATTTTAAAATATTCTTCTTGGGTTATATTTATTTTTTTGTCCCTGTACCATTTTAATTCCATTGCCTGCCCTTCTACTACTTCCTTAAACGATTTTGCAAGTTCTTTTCCTATTTTTTCTTTTGTTTTAGCCTCAATATCAAGTTTAAAAAATAAATTCCAAACCAATGTGTAAAGAGCATCCCCTGAATTTATTGCAATTGGGATTCCTTCTGCAATATGCATCGTTGGCTTGCCCCTTCTCATTAATGAATCATCTTCAATATCATCATGAACGAGAGTAAAGTTATGGAATAATTCAATTATTGCAGATACCTCTATTCCTTTTTTAGGATCTTCTTCTATTGCGCCAAGAGCCAAAAAAACCATCGCAGGCCTTATGCGTTTTCCACCTCGTTTTATATATTCAAGTAATAAAG
>CAZLIX010000035.1:4188-8819 GCA_964559795.1 Microcaldota archaeon | reverse complement strand
CTAACAACTGGGCGTTTTTAAATGTTCTTACACGTCTTAATTTATTATGCTCGAAAAAAGCATATTTTCTAGTTGCCATTACTATAAATATTACAATAGATATATATAAAAATGGTTAAGTATGGTTATTTACTTGTTACAACCCTTTTTATATTTTTTCGTTCAAATATAACTAAAGACAAGTTAGGTGAAGCAATATGAATGTGGAAAATAAAAATTTAGAAAATTTGGATTTTTTTGATGCCCTAAAGTCTAGTTTGTCTTATCGCTGGCACGAATTTAACTAATTCTAAAATAAATAGTGAAGTACTTGATAAAATATTATACCTCTACTTTGTAGAGCGCCTGAATATAAGAAAAATTGCAAAAAAGCTCGATCTCTCTCACATGAGTGTTTATAGAGCATTAAATAGGTGTAATCTATGAAAGAGAGGATAATTCTTGATGAAAATGAACTGCCAGCATATTATTATAATATTCTTCCAGACCTTCCAGAAAAGCTTCCGCCGCCCCTAAATCCGCAGACAAAAGAGCCAATTTCACCAAAGGATCTTGAGATTATCTTTCCAAAAGAGCTTATAAGGCAGGAAATGTCTGATGAAAGAAATATCAAAATTCCAATCGAAGTAAAAGAAGTGCTTTTAAGACTTGGAAGGCCCTCCCCGCTTATTCGGGCAAGAGGCCTTGAAAGATACCTTAAGACTCCGGCAAGGATTTATTTTAAGCATGAAGGCCTGAATCCGTGCGGCTCACATAAGCCAAATACTGCAATTGCCCAGTGTTATTATAACCAGAAAGAGGGGACAGAGATCTTATCTACTGAAACTGGTGCAGGGCAGTGGGGAACGGCACTATCGTATGCCTGCAATTTTTTTGATTTAAAGTGTATTGTTTTTATGGTAAAATCGAGCTTTAATCAAAAGCCATATAGAAAAACAATGGTTCGGGCATATGGCGGAAAGATATATCCTTCTCCAAGCAATAAGACTGAATTTGGAAACGCCTTTTTAAATAAATTTCCAGATAGCCCCGGAAGCCTTGGCATTGCGATTAGTGAGGCAATCGAGATTGCGATAAAAAATGAAAATACAAAATATTCGCTCGGGAGTGTTTTGAATCATGTAATGCTTCACCAGACAGTAATCGGGCTGGAGCTAAAAAAACAGCTTGAAATCGCACAGGAAAGCCCTGATCTTTATATCGGTTGCGTTGGCGGAGGATCAAATTTTGCAGGTTTTTCATTTCCGCTCATAAGGGATAAATCGCGTGAAAACTCGGATGCAAAATTTATTGCAGTTGAGCCTTCAACCTGTCCGACACTTACAAAAGGGGAATATAGATATGATCATGGGGATACTGCAGGGCTTACGCCTCTTTTGAAGATGTATAGTCTTGGAAAGGATTTTATTCCTCCGTCCATTTATGCCGGAGGGCTCAGGTACCACGGGATGGCGCCGACCATTTCACTTCTTGCAAAAAACAGGATTATTACCCCTGAAAGCTATGCAGAGGAGGATGTTTTTGCTGCAGCCAAAATATTTGCAAGAACTGAAGGGATAATTCCTGCTCCAGAATCGGCCCATGCAATATGTTCTGCCATAAAACATGCACTTTCATGCAAGGAAAAAAATGTTGAAAAAACGATCGTTTTCAATCTTTCCGGGCATGGACTTTTGGATCTTGGCGCATACGAAAGGTTTTAATTCCTTTATTTTCATATATTACCACATATGATAAAAGTAGGGTGTTGTTTGTGAATAAATTCCAAAAATCAAAAAGGTCTTTAAGAGTGCCTATGAAAATGCTTCTTTCTGCAAGGGATGTTATTGCGGAAAATCTTTCAAAATGCACTGATGAAGACAAGAAAGCAAAGCTTTTAATTGCCCAAAGAAATGTAATTTTATCGATAATTTCAAAAACCAATCTGCTTACTAAAAAATCAAAATGTGCTAGGTTTACTGCAAAATTCCTTCCTGAAAGCTCTCTTTTAGATTTCGCAAAAGATTGTAGGCAAATGGCATCAGACCTTATTTTAATATACTTATCAAATTCAGATTATCCGCGCAATAAAGAAATTTTTGAATTTTATGTGGCAGCTTCAATTGCATATAAAAGGCTCAAAGACACAAAAAACCTTGAAATGTGCCTTGAACAAGCAGGCGCGATTCAAATGTTACATCTACCTCCAGAATTTATCAACTAATAAATTTCTATTTTTTCGATTGCTTCTTTGATTATTTTTTCCAAATCCACTTCTTTTGCAAATTCATCTATTTTTTCTTTTTTGGCTTTTGTTGCAGGATGCTTTATAGAGCTTAAAGAACAGCAATCCCGATATTCTTCATTTGATAGTTCAAATGTTTCAATTTCTTTTGCAATTTCAATTGTTTTTAGTTTGTTGAATCCTACAAGTGGCCGATAAATTGGAATTTTTATTCCGTATGTTGCAGAGTAGATGTTTTCAATTGTTTGCGATGCGACCTGGCCGATTGAATCCCCGCTTATAATTCCAAAAATATTCTCTTTTTCGCATATCTTTTCTGCAACAGAGTATAAAAACCTCCTGAACAATACCAGTTCATATTTTTGGTTAGTTTCAAATGCATATTTATAAAATACAGAATATGGCACTAAATAAAGTTTTCCATTGTTTCCAAATTCTTCAAGTTTTTTTATAAGCTTGATTATTTTGCTATCTAAAACTTTTTCATTTGAAATGGAATGCACATGCAAAAAGTCAATTTCGCAGCCTCTTCCAAGCATAAGATAAGATGCAATTACCGAGTCAATTCCTCCAGATAAAAGGCACAAAAGCCTTCCAGATGAGCCGACAGGCAGGCCTTCAAGCCCCCTTTCTTTTCTAAAAAAAATTAAAAAATAGTTTTCAAGTATTTCAATATTTATTATTGCATCTGGATTTTTCAAATTTATTTTCAGCTTTAATTTTTCATATAAATATTCTCCTATCTCTCTATTCATTTCTATTGAGGTTTGTGGGTATTTTTTGTCGGATCTTTTTGTATCAACTTTAACGCTTTTTTCATATAAATAATCTTTGTTTTCATCCAAATACATTGTTATTTTTTGTAAGTCCCTTTCAGTTTTTATTCCAATTCCAAAATATGAAATTCCGAATATTTTCTTCAAATTTTCTATTATTTCATTTTCATTACTGTCATATTCAATTAAAATACGAGATTCCATTTTATATATTTTTTTCATAAGGCCAGAATTTTTATTTTTTATATTTTTGACCAGTATATCCTCAAAATAACCTCTGTTTTTTCCTTTAAGGGCAATTTCATTATAATGGACTGCAATTATTTTCATAATAATCATTTTGTAATTATCGTTCCTGCCTCTTCTTCAAGAGCATCCAATACTTTGTCAATAGAGGTGATTATTGCTTTTTTTCCGCCGTTTTTTATAAAATTTATGCATGCGTCTATTTTTGGCATCATGCTTCCTTTTAAAAAATGGCCTTCATTTAGATATTTTTCTGCCTCGTTTAGACTTATTTTGTATAATGCTTTTTGTTGTGGGGTGTGGAAATTTAAATATACGTTGCTCACTCCAGTAATAATCATTAACATATCTGCTTTAATTTCATTTGCAAGAACCTGTGAAGCTCGATCTTTATCAATTACAGCATTTACTCCATCTATTTTTTTATTAGAAATTACAGGAACCCCCCCTCCGCCAGTGCAGATTACAATAGTCCCATTTTCAAATAATTTTTTTATAGATTTTATTTCCAATATACTTATTGGTTTTGGCGAAGATACGACTTTTCGATAACCTTTTCCTTTTTCAAATATCATCTCTTCTGTTTTCTTTTCTTCATAAAACGGGTCTATTGGCTTTGACGGATCTTTAAATGCAGGATCCTCCTTTTCAATAATCGTTTGGGTTATGATTGTTACAACTTCTTTTTTTGTGAAATTTCTTATTGATTGTTCTATCCAATATCCTATCTGCCCCTGGCTCATTGCACCGCAGACATCAAGAGGCATAGGTTCCACTTCTTTTTTTCCAGCATCTTGCTGTATTAAAATATTTCCAACCTGCGGTCCGTTGCCGTGAGTTATTATTATTTTATGTTTTTTTTCAATTATTTTTGAAATGCTTTTGCATGTCTTTTCTATGTTATTTTTTTGCTCTGCCTCTGTTCCAGTTTCCCCTTTTTGCAATATCGCATTTCCGCCAAGTGCAATAATTATATTCATAATAAAACCAGTTTTACTCGTTTATTTTGCAGATGAAAAATATTTCCTGAATTTTTCAGTTAAAACCAGCATTTTAGTTCTTCCAGCATTTTTTTGCTCTATGAATTTTAATTCCAAAAGTTCTTTTATATGCTCATAAGATGTTGCGCCTAATTTTTTTGCAATTTCAGATTTTAGCATCTTTCCATTATTCATATTAATGAAACTTAATACTCTTATTGCCCCTTTTCCAAGCTCAACATCCTGTGCAAGAGCCTTTACAGATTCTGCATAGTCATTTCTTATTTTCATTATATATTTTCCTTCATTTTCATAAATTTCTATTGCGCTTTCCATAGAATTATAATCATTTTGAAGCTCTTTTACAAGCTCGATCCAGTATTTGTCTGCCAGTTTTTCTCCCTG
>CAZLIX010000035.1:0-4178 GCA_964559795.1 Microcaldota archaeon | reverse complement strand
TTCTCTTGCGCTTATGAAAAGCGACGCTTCTATTATTCCTTTTGGATTTTGCATAAATAACACCTATACTACGAAATTAATTAATTCCTTGCTGTAATCTGTTTCATCAATTTTATTTTTTTTCCCGCTAATTGCAGAGCATATATCCAAAATGCATCTTTTGACGCTCTTTTCTGAAGTATCTACTTCAAAAATTTTTCCATAAAGATTTTTTTTGGACTTTAAATAGCAATAATCTAATAATTCCACTAAAATATTGTCTTCAATTTTTTTAAGGTTGTATTTTCTTTTTTTAAGTCTTTTTTCCAAATTTTTTTTGTTGCATCTTAAAACAAATATAAAATCCGCATCCAGCTTTATTTCGCATAGTAGATGCGATTCTATTATCCAGTCCTCTTTTTTTAAAAGCCATTTTTTAAGTGCATTCCTAAATTTTGGCATTAAAACTTCCATTTCGCCATCATCATTGATTTTGAACGCATTAATTTTTTCAATGAGCTTTTTGCAGTCATATATCTCTATTTTTTCTTTTTTTGACAGCTGTCTTGCAATCGATGTTTTTCCAGTTCCAGGAGTTCCGGTTATTATTATTTTCATTTAAAGCACGTTTGAAAGTTTTTTTAGATATTTTTTCCCATTTTCCATTACAGTTTCTCCTTTTTTTGTTATTTTATAATATTTTCTCCTATTTTCAAATTTAGATTCAATAAGTTTTTCACTTTCTAATCTATATAGTACTAGGTAAATCATAACCCTATTCGTTTCAAAGCCAAATTTTTTTTCAATTTCATTGTCTAATGCATACGCATAGCTTTTTTTTGACCTTTTTATTAAAGACAAGATATAAATCCATAAATTTCCATTGGTCAAATGTTTTTTTAGTCTTCTAAGAGGCGAATACTCACTCATCCTATCATTTTCCATTGTTTAATCAGCCAGGCAATCTTTATAAATATTATATCATTATTCTTTTTATGAATTATAAATATTTGCTGATATCTTTATTTATTATATCTTTGATTTATTCGGCAAATCCTTATTTTAATTTAGAAGATTTTCAAAAATATATTCTTCCAGCAACAATCCTTTTAGTTTGTGCAATTTTTGCAATTTCTTGGGCACTTTCTGATTTTTTTAGTTCTTCTGAATTGAAAGCATGGGTAAAAATAGAACTTAGGAGTTTTATTTCAGGAATAGTTTTAATGCTTCTTGTAATCACTATTTTTGTAGGCACAAATTCTGCAGTTCAAATATTTACAGGTAACTCAGATTCAAGTCTTATCACAATGTCCATTTCCAAGCTTAATGGATATAATGATATTCTTCAAAATGCATATTACGATCTAATTAAAGCATCCCATTATCTTGGAATGATATCTGGTTTTGGTTATACTGCGCCCACAAACATGTATTTTTTTTCCCTTAGTTTTATGAATAGTCCTCATTCAGGGGTTTCATCCCTTAATTCAATGATAATGCAGGGCGCAACAAGCATAAGCCAGGCAATCTTTATTTATTCGACGATAATTGTTATTTTGGATTATTTTTTAAAAATTATTCCATTAGTTATTCTTCCGATTGCACTTTCACTAAGGCTTTTTCCATTTACAAAAAAAATAGGAAATACTCTAATTGCGCTGTCTATTGGAGCTGCGATAATTTTTCCAATTTCAGTTCTTATAGTTTCCATTTTTCATGATATTGCAATGGAGGGAGTTTCCAATCCAGTTATGGATTTTTCAGCATTCCACAGTTTTTCTTATCCTGCAATTGGATGGTTTTGTGGTGATAGCAATGCAATTGCAGAAGTTGCAAAAACATTTGCAGAGATAAATGAGCTTGGTTGGGGATTAATCGCAGGCCTTATATGTTCTGCAGTTCCACCTGGATTTTTTGCATATTTTATACCCTGTTTTACTTTTACTTCAGAAGTTGTATATCCCACAGCTCTTGGTGTATACCAAGCAGCTTTTTGGGGGATTGCACTTGCAGATTATGCCTCTTTTTTCGGGGAAGTTGATGTTGCAGGAATTTACAATTCTCTTGCAGTATTTTTGGAAAATGTAATTTGGCATGTATTGATGTGCGTTATAGATTCATTGCTTATAATAATAATTACAGTAGTTGGGACAAAAAGCGTTTCAATGGCGATTGGCGGAGAAGGTTATTTCTATGGAATACAGAGGCTTCTTGGATGAAACCTTTTTTTATTCTATTAATTTTGTCTTCACTTTCCTTTTCATCATGTATAGATATTACTTTGGATCAAATAATGGAAAGCGATGCGGGTCTTTTGATAGGCGCAGTAATTCTTTTTAATGTACTTATAATCTCTCTTGTTTTTATGTACGGTAAATTAGCAAATGATGCAAACTCGCTGATTTTTTCAAAAGATGAATTATATCATCTTATATTTTCTGCAGTTCTTATCATTGGAATAATTGGAATAATGGTTTCTTTTTGCTCGATTTTTTCAGTATTTTTTGGTTTTGCGTTTGAATCTGCAGGAATATCTGCATCTTCTGATTCTTGCTATGCAAACCTTAAAAATTCAGGGCCAGTTGATACTGCAACCTGCTATGTTTCAAATATGGAAAAAGATGCAAAAACCCTTGTTTCAAATTCAATTGATCTTTCAGTAGAATATGAAATGACTTCCATGTGGATATATTCTTTTAATATTCCTCTTTTTGGAACTACAATGACCCCTACAAAAGCATATAAGAAGGCATATTCAATGACTTTTGATATGATGAATACCCTTTTTGCAACACCTGCACTAATAAGCATTTCAATGCAAAAAATATTTTTGAAATACGCAACTCAGATTTCCATCCAAATATTATTGCCAGCCGCTCTTTTACTTAGAATCTTTTTTCCAACAAGGCAGATGGGAAATATTCTTATTGCAGTAGTTATAGGGATAATGGTATTTCTTCCGCTAATGTATGCGTTTAACGGTGCAATGTATGAAAATATCCTTACTCCTTCAGACTGCGATTCCAAATATTCTGGAATTATTGATGATTATCTTTTTGGGGATTGTGAAAGCAATGTAAGCTTAATAAATTATGCAAGGATTATTCCACAGGCATTCTTTTTGCCTAATTTAACAATTGCGATTTTAATAACTTTTCTTGGTTCAATAAACAAAGCATTGCGGGTGATTGGATGAAAGTTAAACCATTGCTATTTTTTATATTTATTTTTTCATCCATTTATTCTTCTACCATGGAAGAGTTAATCGAAAATACTTCATCTTCAGAATATGAACTTTTTTCAGATTGGAGAATTCTTTCAGTTCTTGTAATACTTCTTTCAATATTATTAATTTCAATTGCATATGCAATTGGACATTCTTTTAATTTTGACGATTTGAAAGTTTGGGCAAAAATAGAACTAGGGCAGGTTGTTGCATCAGCACTAATTATTGCGTTTTTTATCGTATTAATAACTGCATTTGAATTTCTTTTTGCTGCATATGTAAATTCTAGTACAGATTCAACTGGTTATTCCTGTCAAACGGATTCAGTTGAAATGTGCTCAAATCAAATTGCAGACCAGTATTTAAATGGCCTAATAGAGCTAGGCCATGAGTCTTCTAAATCAAATATAGAAAGTGCTTATGAATATTCAAGGGCAATGGGAAGAAGGCATGGCTATTCAGGGCATACTTTATTAGTTCCCCCGTTGTTATGGTCAAGTTTTTCTGCAGGTGAAGCCCCGTGGAATATTTTACATGTTGAAAGGCTTTCAACAGTTACAGAGTATTATAGCCCGATTCTTGCATCATTGTATGCCCAAAAATTTTTGGTGGAAAATATTGCATATAAAGTTTGCCCATATATCTTGGTCCTTGGAATTTTGGCAAGGTCTTTTTTTGGAACAAGAAAATTAGGAGGGCTTTTAATTGCAATTGCAATAGGAGTAATGTTTGTATTCCCATTAATGTATGTTTTTAATTCACTTACGCTTGCAATGACTGTTTATGGGGGTTCAATGGAAGATTCATCCTCTAATACAATGATCTGTCCTAGTGAATGCACAGATCCTCTTCCAATAGGCTATTACACTGAAAATGGAGTAGATCATCCAGTTTATTCTTCTGATTTAAATTTTGAAGAATATGAAACTCTTGAAAATTATGGGACAATTGAAAAAGATTTTGAAAATTCAGG
>CAZLIX010000034.1:0-8952 GCA_964559795.1 Microcaldota archaeon | reverse complement strand
GGCTCTAATACTTGGTTCAAATTCAATAATACTTCCAGTTGCAGCACTTTTGATATTTATCCCAATCTATTCCATATTCCTATTTTTTAAGGAAAATAAAGAGGATATTTTGTTTTTTTCAAAACAAAATCTTATTATTTTTGTTTTAGGATTTTATCTTTCTTTTGTTATTTTATCAATATACCAGGGCAATATTTCGTTAATTCCATCAGGGCAATTTTTTGTATTATTTGCATTTATTATATTTTCATTTATTTTATATTATATAAAGGCAAATTATTACGAGATCCTTTCAAAAAATAAAAATAAATTATATCTTTATTCTTTTGTTGCAATAGTTTTACTTGGAATTTTGTTTGCATTTTCACCAATAGGTTCAACATTTACTTCTCTTGTAAAATCTTCATTGGGAATTGCACAATATAATATGCCCCTTGATAGAACAATACAAGAGCAGGCAGCTGCAGGTTCTGATTTAAGCGGCTCTCTTGGTTTTATCGGATATGATCTAAACGCATATTTTTCAATTCTTTTTTCAGGAGAGTACCCAAGTGATAATGCAATAGCCTCATTTGTTTCAGGGCTTATTTCTGCAATTTTTTATATTCCAACTGCAATCACAAATTTTATTTTCCAGTCTTTTGTTGGAATCGGAAATTCAATTTTTAATACAGGTCTTGAATATTCCCCAAAAGTAAATTCACTTTCAATGAGCATAATATTTTTAGGATTGATATTTTTATTTTATTCAACGTATAAGGAGTATAAGCTTCCAGATGAAAGAACACTTGCGATATTGTTTTTGGCAATGATCTTCCCGCCCATATTCATAGGCTTCTTAAAATCAAAATATACCCTTTATGCAGGATTTTTCCTTGCGATTGCATTCGGATTAATACTTGGACAGTTAAATGAATATCTGCCAAAACTGCTTTCCAAAATAAACAAAAATACACTTGAAGAATGCGCAAAAAAAACATTTACAGCATTAATTATTTTTGGAGTGTTAGTAGTTTTTTTCCAATTCAAATCAGAAAACTTGGCAGAAGGAATTTTATTTTCTTCAATGCAGGTAAGGTTTCAGGACAATCCGGAAGCACTACAGGAAAAATTTCAAAACCTTTGCAGCCAGATAGAATTAAAAGGAGGGTATGATGAGGACATTTGCCTTGCAGCAGAGGATCCAGTAGCATATGCTTCCAAAGGAACTAATTACCAATATAACTATAAGCTATGCATTTATTCTTTAATTTCAAATCCTTTTGCAGAATCGATTCCTCAAACAGAAAGAATGGCAATAAGTTTTAGATGCCTTAAAATTGACGATTATTGGATTGATTCTATGGAATGGATAAAAAACAGTTCAGATGGCAAAATGAGAATCACTTCTTGGTGGGATTATGGCCACTGGACAAATTATTTTGGGGAAAAAAATACTGTTCTTAGAAATGAGCATCAGTCGCATTATATGATAGGCGAAGTTGCGCATAATTATCTGCAAGGAACACCAGAAGAATTAAAAGAGTTTATGATATTGCATGATTCAAAATACGCCCTTTTTGATTCAGAGCTTATAATGAACAACGGGGCTTTAGGAGGAAAATACGGGGCGCTAAACTATCTCCAATGCGCAAGAAATAATGAAACCTCTGTAAAAAAAGGTTATATGGGATCTGAATGCGAATGGGAACACTTATGGGAAATTATATATGTGCCAACCTCAAATTATCAGGAATGCACAATTTCCGCTTCTTCTGGAAAAACAGGCATTGTTTCGTACAAGCAAAAATATAAGGAAGATCTAAATGGAAATATCCAAACATATATGGAAGCAGAATACTGCCTTGGAAAAACAACCCTCATTGACGGAAGCGAAATAGATGCATTTTATTATCTTAACAATAAAACTGAAAATGGAGATTTAAAATTAAATAAAGGATTTTTATCCGTATATGGTCAGGATGAAGGGGTAACTTCATATGCACTTTTATACTCAAAAGATTATGTTTGGGTTGAAAATGGCCAAATTGTTTCAGGGTGGCAGGATCGAAAAGGGCCTTTTTATGATTCAAATCTTTATAATGCATATTTTCTGAAAAATCTCGAAGGCTTTGATTTGGTATATGAAAATTCAAACATAAGGATTTTCAAAATAAAAGAGTAGGTGTTTTAAATTTAGCTCTTTATTCTTTTTTTATGTATTCTTCAAATTTATTAAATATTTTTAAATCCGGAAATATTGAAGTTTCAGATAGGATAAAAATAGAAAGGTATGGAAATATTTTTGAAGGGGTCTTAATGCCCCGTGTAAAAGAATCCGACATAATTGTATTAAAATTAGATAATGGGTACAATGTAGGCATATCTTCGCAAGATTCGCAAATAACTCTTGTAAAAAAAAACGAATCTAGAAAAATAGAAAAAGTTTCAGGAGGAGGCACAGGGGAACTTTCAATACTTGGATGCGGTGGAACAATCTCTTCAAAAGTAGAATATCTCACAGGAGCAGTTTATCCAACAATAGACCCAAAAGAATTCTTATTATCTTTTCCGGAACTGTCAAAAATTTCAACAATAAAAACACGAAATCTTTTTTCAATTCTTTCAGAAGATATTACTCAGGAACATTGGAAATTAATTGCAAAAGAAACATTCAATGAGATAAAAAACGGTGCAAAAGGAATAGTACTAATGCACGGAACAGACACGATGCACTATACCTCTGCAGCGCTTTCGTTTATGCTCCAAAATCTTTCAGTTCCAATAATTATGGTTGGTTCACAAAGAAGTTCAGACAGGCCTTCAAGTGATAATCGGCTGAACCTAATTAATGCAGCATACTGCGCGATGCAAGATATTGGAGAAGTCGGGGTTTGCATGCATGCTGAAAGTTCTGATAGTTTTTGTTATCTTCATAGGGGAACAAAGGTAAGGAAAATGCATTCTTCAAAAAGAAGTGCGTTTAAATCGATAAATACAGCTCCTCTTGCGAAAGTAAATTATTCAAAAAACGAGTTTATCCATTTAAATACTTTCAAAAAAAGGTCAAAAGAGACGACTATTGATACAAAAATAAATCCAAATGTAGCCTTAATACAAACACACCCAGGAATAAAACCCAAATTTATAGATTCACTTAGAGATTATGATGGTATTGTAATAAGCGCAACAGGCCTTGGCCATGTTCCAACAAATGCATTTAATGATAAAAATGCAATTTCAATTCTTCCAAATTTAAAATCCTTAATAGACTCACAAATTCCAGTGGTGTTCGCTCCGCAGACAATATATGGAAGATTGAACCTTAATGTTTACAGCGCAGGAAGGCTTTTAAAAGAAATAGGGGTAATCGGCGACGGCGCAGATTGGACATGCGAGGCTGCGTATGCAAAGCTTTGTTTTGTTTTGGGCCATACAAAAGAAATGAAAAAAGTTGAAGAAATGATGATGAAAAATATTGCAGGAGAAATTTCAGAGCGCACTTGTTTTGAGGAGGACGTTTGATGAAAATTGGAATAGAAATTCACCAGCGCCTTGACAGCGGAAAACTTTTTTGCAGGTGCAATTCAATTTCTGCAGATGACAGGCAGAGCAATGCAGTAATTAAAAGAAAACTTCATCCAGTCTTAAGCGAACTTGGCGAAATAGATTTAATATCAAAAAAAGAAGCAGAAAAACAAAACGAGTTTTTATATCATTATTTTAATTTTTGTAACTGCCTTGTAGAGCTTGATGAAGAGCCACCAAATCCGATAAACAAGGATGCATTAAAGATTGCATGTGAAATATCAATGCATCTTGGCTGCTCTTTTTTTGATGAAATTTATGTAATGAGAAAAACAGTAATTGATGGAAGCAATACATCTGGATTTCAAAGAACTGCAATGATTTCTTTTGGCGGAAAAGTAAATACTTCAAAAGGTAATGTAAAAATCACTTCAATTGCAATTGAAGAGGAAAGCGCAGGAATAATCGAAAAATCAAAAGGAATTTCGACCTATAAATTAGACAGGCTAGGTGTTCCATTAATTGAAATTACAACCGAGCCGGATATAATTGATGCAGATCATTTAAAAGAAACTGCCCAGCTTATCGGCAGCATTTTGCGTTCAACTGGAAAAGTTGCAAGAGGTATTGGAACAATAAGGCAGGATATAAATATCTCAATAGATGAAGGCGAAAGAATTGAAATCAAAGGCGCCCAGGATCTTTCAATTCTTGAAATTTTAGTTCAAAACGAAAAGCGAAGACAGGAAGGCTTGATCAAGATTTCAAAAGAGCTTCAAAAAAGATTTAACAAAAAAATAAATTTTGAATTTAAAATCGCTGATCTTTCATCATTTTTTAATAATACCTCTTCTAAAATGGTTTTAAAAGGTTTATCAAATAGCGAAGGAGTATTTGGAATCAGGCTGCCAAATTTTTCAGGTATTCTTGGAATTGAAATCCAAAACGGGAAAAGATATGGGACAGAGCTTTCAGATTATGCAAAGCAGGCAGGAATAAAAGGGATAATACATTCTGATGAAGACCTTTCAAAATATCAGTTTACAGAAAAAGAAATAGAATCAATAAACCACGAATTAAAAACCGGAAAAAATGATGCATTTATCATAGTGATTGCAAAAAAAGAAATTGCACGTCTTGCACTTAAAAACGCATATGAAAGGTCTTTGGTTTTGGGAGTTCCAAAAGAAACAAGAAAAGCAAATCCCGATGGAACTACATCCTATCTCAGGCCTATTTCTGGGGGCGCGAGAATGTACCCTGAAACAGATATCCCGTCTGTTTTTTTAGATAACCTATTTTTAAACGATGTAAAAAAAGAAATGTCACAATCTCTTGAAGAAAAAAAGAAATATCTACGATCTATTTTAAATGAGGAAATGGCCCAAATTATTCTAAAATCAAAAAATCTTTCATTATTTGAAAAACTAATTTCAAAAGGTTATGAGCCTATGCTTGTTGCAACAACGCTTGAAAATATAATTACTTCATTAAGAAGGATGGGAATTGAATTTTTGGATTTGGAAGAAATTTTGGATTTTGTTTTTGAAAAATACACTAAGGGGCAGATAACAAAATCAGCAATCGAGCCCATACTTGTTGAACTTTCAAAAGGAGCAGAATTTGAAAAAATTATAGAAGAAAAAAATTTTAAAAGGATAAAAGGAAAAGAGCTCCAAATTCTTGCAAAAGAATATAATTATAATCTAAAAGAAATAATGAAAAAATATAGGCTTAATATAGATTCAGAAGAGCTTATAAAAATAATAACCTCTCAGAGAAATTGAGAAAGATCACCGTTTTCTTTTTTAATTTCTTTTTTCACCTGCTCTTTTTTTGATTTTTCTTTTATTTTTTTAATCGGCATTTTTAAAATGAATTCAGCTTCCTCATCACTGAATTTGTAGTAATCAATAATCTGTTTGTTTTCTTTAATCTGGTCGCATATTATTGGAAGGTATTCAAGCGCGGATTTTTTGTTGGTGTGTGTTTTTTCACCTATTTTCTCCCCTATGGATTTTAAAAAACCTCTTTTTTCAGAAATAGACATTTGGGTTAAATATTTTGGGAAATTATATTTTACAAATCCGCCGTTTCGCCTTGATTTTGAAAGCGCAACACCAATTGTTGAAAAATCAATTACATATTTTAGATAGATCCATTCAGACATTCTTATCCGTCCTTCAAATTGGTCTGCCCTTGCCATGTAATAATACGCCCTTGCAATATCTTTCGGGTTTGTATATTCTATTGGTATATTTTCATCTATCCATAATTTTAAAATATTAAAATCAATATCGCCCCTTAAAATTTCTTTTATTTTTAGATATTGTTCTCCTTTAAAAATTTCACGAACAATATTGAAAATATCTTTTTCGTTGTCCCTTTGATCAAAATGCATTGCATCAAGATCCATAAGAGCTGCACGAATATCCCCGTTTGAGTTTGACGAAATTTTTTCTAATTTTTCCTCTTCAACTTCAATATGCTCTAATTTTGCAATATTTTGTATAAATTTTTGGATGGAAATTTTTGTGATTTTTCTTAAAGGAATTAATTCGCATGACATTCTTATTGCAGATATTTTTTTGTCCCATACATCTGTTGCAGTTAAAATTATTGGGATTTTTGCTTCATTTATCAGTCGGTTTATTTCGCCTGCACCGCCCCTATCATTTCTACCAAGTATCTCAATATCATCTATTAAAATTATTTTCTTTTTTCCTGAAAGAGTCCCTGCAAAAAGCGCGTTTTGTATTATTTTATCTACTTGAGCTTTGTCCCTAAACTGGCTCGCATTCATTTCTATTAATTCTAAATCGAATTCTTCTTTTAATGCATATGCAAAAGATGTTTTTCCGCATCCTGTTGGACCGTGTATTAATATAGGCCTTTGAATGTTGCCTCGTGAAAAATCCAAAAACCATTTTTTAACTCTCTCTTTTGCAGTCTCATTGCCTACAATTTCTTCTATTGATTTTGGAGAGTATTTTTCTGTTAAAAGCATATAGTTTATTTTAGAAATTAATATTTTAATTGCTATGCAATTTTCAATATTTTTGTCAAAAATCATATTTTTAATGTTGTTTATGACTATATTCTAAGAAAAGTATTTAAATAGAATGATACAATATATTATCAAAGTACAGGTGAATTTTGAATGGGAAAAAAAAGAAGAGGCCGTGATAGACAAATGACCTGTTCTGGATGCGGAAGATCCGTTCCAAGAACAAAGGCAGTAAGTTATGACCGAAGATCAAAATTTAGTTCTGATTTAAAAAACAAGGACGAAGATGTCTTTATTTTCTCTCAAGCAACTGATTATTACTGTATAAGCTGCGCAAAGCATAGGGGAATTACACAAAAAAAGAAAGAGCAGCTTGCAAGGAGGAGGGAGAGGTTTTAGTAATGGAAGAATTTAAGGTAGATGGGAAAAAATATCGTCTACTGCAAAGCCAAGTCGGAAATCTTCCATTAATAATTGTACGCGCAAAAAATGGATATGTTGCCTGCAACTACATCGATAAGTCAGTTGCAGATAAAGTAGGCGATGTAGGGGCATTTGTTTGCGGGGTAAAAAATGTAGATGACTTTATGAAATCAAAAATAAGAGGAGTCACTACATGGGCAGAAGATTCTTATGGAATTCGAGAAGGAATGAGCGTTAAAAAAGCACTTGAATTAATGGACGAATCTTGTAAGAAATGAGCCAAACAATGCAATTCCAATAATAAACCCTGAAATAAATGTACATTTCATGCCTTTACTGTCCCTTTCAATTTCTTTTTCAGTTTCCATTATGCAAATTTCTTTTTGCTGTGAAAATGCATCATCTATTTGGGTTATTTTTTCACAAATATTAAGATCAAGAAGTTTTTTTGCAACATCTTTGTAGCAATTATTTCTAATCCCATATGCAAAAGAATCAGTATCGTAATCCCCTTCAACTATTTTTTCACAGTATTCTATTGCAGATTCACTATTTCCAACAAATGCATAGCTCAATGCAACCCTATAATAGCATCCGCTGATATCTTTATCTTCAGGGTCGCATTCAAATCTTAATATTGCCCCATTTAAAATGCAAATAGAGAAAATAAAAATAAAGAGTATTTTTTTCATTTTTATTCCTTTAGATCTTTGAGGACTTTTTTTGCCTTGTTAATAGTTTTCTCAATTTCTTCTTCTGTTTTTGCACCAGCGCAGATTATTTTTCCATTCTTAAACAAAAGAAGGGATGCTTTTGGATCTTTAAATTTCAATATTGCCCCTGGAAATTGCTCAGGCTCATATTCAACTTCTTTTAATTCTCGTGCGAGCATAAAAAGATCAAGTTCAAGACCTAAATTTGCCGAAGCAACCATATTTGTTATTGTAAAATTATGCGTTCCCATAAAAACAACCTCTTTTATCTATTATTTTATTTAAAAACTATATAAACCTATACATAAGGGTTTAAAAAGGCTATCCTGTAATTTAAATATGTACTATTGAGAGGTGTGCTTAGAGATAGCACTACTATTTCGGGTGATTTATTTGGTTAAAAATTCAAGGGGTTTTCTTTCAGGAAACACAAAAAAATTGAGAAGAAAAAAGAAAAAAACAATCCATGATATAATAAAAGTCTTTAATGTGGGAGACAAGGTAAAAATCATTTCAAAAGCAGAAAAAAAAGGAGCCCCGCATCTAAGATATCAAGGTAAAGTTGGAAAAGTAATCCAGCTTAGGGGAAAGTCTTATGTTGTTGAAATTAATGATGGGAATGCTAAAAAAGAATTAATTGCATCCGCGCTTCATTTGTCCCCGGTTGCTTAAATTTTTCAGGTGAAAAAATGAAAGTATTAAAATCAAATCCGGTTTCTATTTCAGAAGTATTGCAGATAATAAAGAAAAGAGCGGAAGAAGGAGAGCTTGGTTATGAACAACAGTCTACGCTAGAATACTCTGAAAATTTTGCAAAATTAAATTTAAAAGAAGAGAAAAAAATTATCGATGAAATAATGTCAAATGAAAAGATAAATGAAGAAACTGCAATAAAAATCGTTGATCTCTCTCCAAAAAATATAGACCTTGTAAAATCAATTCTTTTAAAAGAAAATATAACTTTAGATGATGCAGAACTGTCAAAAATAGTGAAATTATTTTCAAAGTGATCTATTTATGGAAGAATATGCTTATGTACTTGAATATATGCCTGCAGGAAGGTCGGATGACCCAAAAAGAGAGCCTATAGTACAATTAATAGGATTTAATTTTTTTACTCTTCTCGAAGCATCTGCAAAGCCAGAGGCAACGCTTGTTCTTGGAAAAAAAGTTTATGTAGGCAAAGATGAAAGGACTGAAGTAAACAGGATAAAAAGAAAGGTATTATACAATGAGCTTACAACCAGTGCAAAAGATATGCTTCCAAATATACTCAAAACTTTAATAGGAGAAAGAGAAAAG
>CAZLIX010000033.1:3567-8974 GCA_964559795.1 Microcaldota archaeon | reverse complement strand
GGACAGGAAATGTTTTCTTCGTTATTTAGTCAGTATTATTTATTATTTTACAATAATTCCAATTTTTTTTCAAAAGGTATGAATTATGATCCTTTTAAGCTTGATATAGAAAGCCTAAATAAAACCGGGAACAAAATACATCATACATATAGTATTGCAAAAGCTGTTGAAGCGATGAATTGGGCATCAAATTTTAATAGAATCGAAAATTTAAAACCAAGCCAGGTTATGCTAAAAACAAACCCATCTGAATACTCAAAAAATTTTTCAACATATCAAAAAAAGCTTTCTGAAATTATTAGACAGGAAGACAAAAATATATATTTTGAAAATATTTTGCATTCTTTTGATTTCGCATTTTCATACTACATTCTTTCATCTCCATTAATTCAATTCGAGTCTTCATATAAACAAGCAAATAGTTTTATATCAAAAATTAAAGAATTAAAGAAATTGGAAAAAACAATTACAAATATATAAATTTTGGTAATAAAAAAAAAATATGATTAAACATTTGAAGGATTAAACTCTGCATTTCAATCATTAAAAATTGATGAGTATTGGCTCAAAGAATTTAGTAAAACTGAAGGGGCATTAAAAATATTTCCGTTTCTTGCAGGAATGGCAAATAAGTATGATGCCCATATAACTGCTTCACTTATTATATTTGGGATTATAAGCGGTGGTTTAACTTCTGCAACTATAAGTGGGGCAAAAAAAGCAACTTACTCACAAATAATAAAATCCATAGTAAAAAAAACCATCCAAAAAAATAGCATTTCTAAATTAAATTCAGGTTTTTTAGAAAATCCTTCTACTTTTCAAAGCATCTCTAAAAGTATAAATATCACTGGAGTTTGGAATGGTTTTATAGCGCCTATCGTTTTTACTCCAATACAATACAACATTGGGTATAAGAGTTTAAATGCAGGATTAATTTCAACCCATTCCTTATTTATGTATTCAAAAACAAACGATACTGCTTATCTTGAAAAATTTAGAGAAGGACTTTTTGAAATGACTGTTGGGGCTATGTGGGGCCCAAAGTATATAAATTATCTTTTGGCTTTTCCATCTTTTGGCTTTTCAGCATTTTCATTATTTAAAAGAGAAGAAAAAGATCCAATTGAAGCTTTTGGAGCGGATTTTATTTTTATGGCGCTTTCGTTAAGTCCATATGTAAAGCCTGCACTTGGTTTATTATCCATTAAAAAAACAAAAGCAATAATCCCTTCTATAAAAAAAAGCTTTGCAATAGAATTTTCAAAAGCGTTCCCATTATTTTTTTCATATAACATACAAACCAATCTTATTATTCAGGATTATAGAAATCCTTTAATACAGATCCAAAAATCTTCAAATTACTCATTATTCTTGAATATTTTTTCCAACTATTCTAAAATGCCGTTAAGTGACAAAGTCAGGTTTGAAATTTTATTTGAAAAATACTTTTCTTTTAATATTTCTGTATTTTTAGAAGATAATTCATTAATTTTAAAATTAGATCCAGACGATTTTAATTCTAGAATAGATAAAATGAAAAAAGAAATGAAAGATGGTGGTTTAGGTGTGTATTTAAAAGAATATATCGACACTTCTTTTAATAAAGCAGTGCCAAAAAAAAAGTGATTTTATGGTTCAAGAATATGTAACAAAAGAAGCGCAAAAATTCAATAATTCAATAGAAATATTAATTAAAGAACTCAGAAACAAAGATCTTTATTCTGAAAATAATTTCTTTTATAGAAAAATAAATGAATTAGAAAAAAGCGCAAAAGAAAGAGGCGCAGATTTTACTATATTAAATCAAAAAGTCGAAGATCTTAAAATCCGATTTTATAGTATGACTGGGCAGAGCAAAGGAAAACTTCGTGGAATTCCAAAAATTACAGATAATGCAAAGCTTGCCCCAGTTGAGCAGGAAATTAGAATCTTATACGAGCAAAAATCTAAAATAGATCCTAAAGATAGCACTCAAATTGAAAAAATAGATGCTAAAATCAAAGATCTATGTAACCTATATGATAAAATAGAAAAAAACTCTGAACTTTCAAGTCAAGAATCAAAAATATTAGATGACCTAACTTTTAAAATGAAAGAGCTTATACGGCTTAATGATATCTTTATTGAAGTAATAAAAAACGAAGATCCATTAAAATTGCCTGAAAAATACCGATCCTTCTTTGAAATCGATGGTGAATTTAGTCAAATTAATTATATGGTATTTAGAGATAGTCTTGTATCCTTTTATAAGGCTGCATATTTACGTGGTGTTGAAGGGCTCGAACAAACCTATGCTGCTTTTTTTAATATTTCTATAATTAATCAAAGTGGCACTGCTATTAGGGGTGTAAATAAATCTTATTCACCAGATGCAGTTTCATCTTTTATTTTAGAAGTAAGCAAAATAAAAGGAATTTCTGATATTAATCTTGGAGTTAAATTTGCCCCAAATCAAGATATATACAATCAAATAAAGGCTCTTTCAGAAAAATATTTTGGGGAATATTCAGATAGTATGCTTAAAAGATTTTATGGGGTTTCTGATGGCGTAATTCCGGTTTATTTAAAGAATTTGGATTTTTTTGAAAATTATAATACACCCCTATATTTAAAAGATTTAATTAGGCTTAGAAATGGAAGTACTATAGCACCACCTTATAGAGGTCTTGTTTCTATTGATAATATAATTAATTCTGCTAAAAAATCATCCCATTTAAAAAGAATTTACAATTACCCAGAAGTTTTAAGGTTAAAAGAAATGTATTCATTTTTGTTTGATTATACTTCTACAAACCAATCGCTTGATCCCCTGCCATTCAAAAGAAAAATCGGAGCTTTTCCCAAGCTTTCAAAATTGCTTGAAACTCCTTTTTCTAATCTTAGTTCATTAGAACAAAAGTGTATTTTAGAACTAAAAGGAAATATTCAGTTCACTCTTGAAACACTCGATTATAAAATTATGAAAGCTGAATTTAATGAGTTTATTACAAATATTAAAAACAACGGCGGAATAGTTCCAGAAAAAGCAATAATTGCTTTTGAAAAAGGAGGAAAATTCAAAGGACCATTAAAAGCTATCGAAAATGCAAACAAAGAAAAATCACCAGGATTAACTACGTTTACTAATGATAAGGCAGAAATACTTTTGCAAAAATCTAATTTAAATCCAGAAAGTCAATTAATCGAGCCTAAAGGAATTAAAGTTCCATCAACTCAGTATTACATATCCTGGTTTGAAAGATTTTATACGAGGTTTAACCCATTTTTATCTCCATCAAAAATGACATTCTCTGGGTTTAAAACTGGAACAGAATCATATATTGATAAAGCTACTGACATTACTGAAAAATTACCTTTTGAATTTAGGTTTAAACGTAGATTTACTGGTATTGTTCCAATCCTTGCGCTTTTTGCAGCAGGATACGCTGCATCCGTTACTTATAATTTTATTAGTACTTCTTCGGAAGCGATTGAAGATATTAAAAAAGAGATTAAAAATACAAAATGTAAAATTTCTATTTTAGATAAATATTTAAGGTTAGATTCTTTAGATCTTTTCAAAAATATCAATTTACTTTTAAAAGAAGATGTTATTGAAGGGCGTTCTATTAAAAATATGGAATTATATTATAAATTGCAAGATGCACTTCAATCTCTTGAACCATTAGATAATATAAGTGAAAAAGTAGAAAATATTTTGAAATTAAATTTAACTAAAGAACAAGACGAAACCCGTAAAATTGAACTAAAATTAATTTTAAGTAAAATTTCAAATGAAACCACAAAAGAAGAATATGATCTCATTTTAGTTGATTTAAGTTCTTTATTGGGGAAGCTGAATTTATTTAGACACGATTCAAAAGCTCCTGTGACCCTCCAAAAAACAGCGCCGCAACTAAAAATAAACGATGATACAATAGATAAAATGAAAGCGCTTATTTTACGATTATCAGAGTTAGCCAAAAAAAATCCTTCAAATTCACCAACGATAAAAAGGCAGGTTGAAAGAATGATCTCTAAATTTAACAATGGCAACAAAGAATCCCCGCAGGACTTTAATTATAGAATACTTTCATCTTCTTCGGCTGCTCCGCAAGGATATGAGAAAATTGAAGATGCCGGAGACTACTCAATTTATTACAAGGCGAATGCAAAAGGATTAAATCCAGATCAGACAAAAAAGCTCGAGGATATTTTATCTATTTATTCAAAATCAGAAGAAAATTCAAAAAATTTAAATCTTTCAAAATTTGAAGAAAAAATAAAAGGCACAGAACTTGAAACTTTTCTATTAAATATGCCAAAAACAAAAGAATGGCTTGCAAAAAATTTAACAGATATAGATCCAAAAAAAATATATGATAAATTTATTCATGATGAATATATTATTGATAATCCATACGATTTAACTGCTGGTGATTTTGAATGAGCCAAACACAAAAATTAAATTGGAGCCCGGATAATTTTGAAATAACTATAAAAGGAAATGAAATTTCAATCATGGATAAAACTACTAATAAAGAATATTCCATTCAAAAGGAAATCAAATTATTCCCTTTTTTATATTGGATGAGAACTTTAGATCCAGAAGCAAAAAGAAGTGATTCAGATCCACTTTTTAAGAAAATACAAGAAGAAATAAGAAAATATGAGCTTGATGCAAAAAAAAGAATAGAACAAGAAGCGCCAAATCTAGATAAGGTAATTTTGAAAGTTCCTTTTAGATCCAAAGAGCCATCTTTTAATAAAGAAGAGCTTGAAACTCAGGAAAAAAAGCTTCAGTCTCTTTTAGGCTCAATTGGAAATTATGTAGAATATATGGATAAAAAAGAATATAGTATTTTTCAAGAATTAATGAATCGCTCAAATACCTCTGCAATAAATTATTCTGCAATGGTAAAAGAAACAGAATTATTTTTGAAAAATATGCAAAATAAATACAGCAAATCTGCTGTTGAAAAACCAAAGGGAATGTTGTCTTTAAAAAATGAAGAAGAAAACGTGCTGAATTTATTCCGGCAGATTAGAAAATATCAAAATGAAATGACACAAAACGAACTTTCTGAATTTAAAGAATTATTCAGAAGGTCAAAAATTGAAAATCCAAATCATGAATCGCTTATAAAAGATTCAACTGCCTTTTTATCTTCAATAAGTGAAAAATACCAGAAAAAAGAAAAGCCAGCAGAAAGAAAAATGATCATAAGCACTCCATCATATGTAAGATCTTCTCTTTCTGAAAAAGAGCCTGTAAAAAAGCCTAAAAATACAGAATATGAAATACTTTTATCTGGCTTTGCGCAAAAAAATCTTGTCAGTTCAAATGCAAATATAAAAGAAATTCAAATCGCAATAAATGATTATGCAAAAGAAACCCCATCTTTTGCAATAAAGCTTGAAAGAA
>CAZLIX010000033.1:0-3557 GCA_964559795.1 Microcaldota archaeon | reverse complement strand
ATAACCGAAGACGGGATTTTTGGAACCCAGACATTAAATGCGATGAGGCTTTTATTATTTGATAATTATAGTATAAAAGAAATACAGAAAAAAATCAATTCCTATGCAAAAGAAAATGAAGAATTTGCAAATCAACTAACCCAAATGAATAAAGAGCTTTCAAAAACGAATCCATATGCTGGAAAATTTGATTCATCAATAGGAGAGGATGGGGTAATTGGTCCGCAGACAATTAATGCAATGAAGCTATATCTCTCTTTTGGTAGAACTACAGTCATTATACAAAAAGAAAAAATAGAAGAAGGGCAGATTAATTGGAATACTCATATTTCAAATTTAAAAAACAACCCTAATATTGACGGTTATTCTTATCTTCTTTCACTATCTTCAAAAGAAGGGTTTAAGGAAATGCCTGAAAATGCGCAGGCCGCGTTTATGAGTACTGGTGATATTACCTTAAATGATTTGAAAAAATTAGGGGTTAATATTGCAGAAACCATGGACATATCAAAAGTAAAAGAGTTTGTTCAAAAGCCAAAAACACCAGAAATAAAGCCTTCTGGAAAAGATATAATAGAGGAGCTTTTAGAAATTGATGATTCCGATCTTTTTGAAAAAGAGGAAACAGTTAATAAAAAAGAACAAAAAGGAGAAAAAATAGAATTGCCACCAGAGTTGGAGGCGCTTTTTGAAAAGCCAAAAAAACCCGCAAAAAAAGAAGAACTAATCCTTTTATCTGAAAAAGATATTTCCCCTTCTTCTATTCTTAATAATGGGATTTATAGCATCACGCTGAAAATAAAAGAAAAAAGCTATAATTTTGAAATTTTAGAAGATGAAATAAATTTTGATGAAAAAGGAAATTTTGACGCTGATTCAAGAAAAGTATTAAAATCAAAGATAGTATCTTTAATAAAGGATAATTCTGAGCTTGAGCGCTTAAATTTATTATCAATAGGAGGCGCTTCAAATTACACCATCATTTCTATCCAATTGCAAAAAAGCATCAAAAATGCAAAAAAAACAGAGCCAAAAGATGATTTTAAAACAGATGATGACCTTTTAAAAGAATACGGGCTTTAGCGCTTCTTTTCTATTTTTATTCTTTTCTATTCATTAAATCCCACAATGAAAATAAAAACTCTAATACATTCAGCCCTATTGATATCTTTATTATCAAATAGTGCCTATCCGATGCCAATACATACTAATTTAAATAGTTTCAAAGATAAAATAGAATATGGTGAAAAAATGGTTTTTCGTGTTCCTGCAAGCCAATTAGCCCAACTATCATCATCTCAAATTCAAGATTCAAAAGAAGCATTAATCAATGATATAAAAAAACTTTTAACTTTTTTTTCAAATGTTGATGTTTCAGGAGTCCCAGCTACATTGGAAAAAATAAATTCGATAAACAGATCAGGAATAACAAAAGAAAATGCAAAAAAGCTTCCAGAAGAAATGCAGCTACTCTATTCTAAATTTTTAAAACAAGAAGAGATGGGAAAAGCAGGTCTTATACTTCTAAATACTTATTATTTTCTGACTAATGCAAATATTCCAAAAGAAAAAGAAAGCAAAATTTTAAAAGCAGTTGAAAACGAGATTCTTTTTCCGCTATACCAAATTTCAAAAGACATCCCAAAAGAAGAGGCAAAGCTCAAGGCAACTCCTAAAAAACAACAGGGAGAAAAATCTGAAAAACTAACGCAAAAAATAGAAAAAATATTTTCCCAAATAAGCATTGTAAATAAGGATATTCAAAATGATGCGTCAAATAAGGAGTTTGGTTTAGATCTTGGGATTTTAATTGATTCTTTGCAAAATTTAAATGAAGCTGAAAAAAAAGCCGCAGCATTAGAAATTTCAAATACCAAAAACCTCAAAGGAATATTTTTTATGTGCAATGGGGATTTTGATAGATTTATCCAGTTTTTAAATGATTTTTCAAGCTATTCAAAACAGTCTTCAAAAAACCATGCAGCATCATTTGGAACTCTTAATAAAGATATAATTTTCTTTTTAAATGATGCTCCAAATCTGCTTTATGGCTCTTTAAAAGATCCACATACCGATCTTTTTAATTTCGCATCACTTTCAAATTTTGGCAAAAAGTATATTTATCCATTTATAGAAGAGACACTAAATACCCTTTATGTTCCAGGTATTGAAAAAGAAAAGAAAATAACCTTTAAAACCATTTTTGAAAATTACAAAAAAGAAAATCCGGAATTAACAATAAGGGATTTTATAATGTCCCTTCAAGATATAACAACTCTTAGGGCAAACCTAAATATAAACTTTGGTTCAACTGTAAGCTATTTTGAAAGTTTAAATATCAATCTTAACTCATATTCAGGAAATAATAAGGAATTATATAAGGCGCTATATCTCCATTTTTCAGGAGAAGAGTTTGAAAAAGGCAAAATAGGATATTATATAATAAACAATGAAACGGAAAAGGCAAGAGCACTTCACGAATCAATACTCAATGGAATATTTTCATATAAGGAGGCATTTAACGCTTCAATCCAAAACCTGCAAAGCGCTGAAAAATCTGTTTATCAAAATGTAATAAACAGCCTTTTTGATAATTCAAGTTATATTGAAGCCCAGCATATCCTTACTGCGCTTCAAATGAGCCTTGGAATGGGAGTTAATATAGACAATGCATTTATTTCCCAATCCGCAGGTCCAAATCTTATGAAAGAAACCCTGCTCACATTAAACACAGTAAAATCATTGCATTGGAGTTTAATTCCATCTTATGTTGCAAATGTACATTCAAGAATAATAAATAAATCAGGCTCTCCTGAGACAGCTGCAAGGCTTATTCAAATATTTAGGACTAATCTTGAAAATAGGGTTAGAGAGCCTTCTGCGATAAATATAGAATATATGAGAGAAGTGATGCATAAAATAAGGGTAAATCTAGACAATCTAAAATACGGCTTTTCAAAGCTTACAATTGCAGATATGATGATGGTTGAAAACCTAAGGTCAGATCCGCTTGAAAATATGAACTTTGCAGTTGAGCATTCTCCATTGATGAAAGCAATTTCTGATTTCCAGCAGTTTCCAGAGTTCCAATTTGCAATCTGGAGGCTTGGAATACTTGCAGGAGAGGATTACAAACAAGCTTCATTAATGGCAGATAGTTTTGTAAAAGGGCAGTTTGATGAAAAATATAATTCATATTCCCTTTATGAAAGGGCAAGAAGGGAATTATCCCCAAGATATGCCGCATTAAAGATGGATCCTGTAATAAATGTAGGTCTTGATGCAGGACTTTTGGCAATTGCAATAACCTCAGCATTTTTATCAAAAGAAAAACTTTTCCAAAAAGATATTTATTTTAAAACAGGAGCAGGAGGAGTTCAAAGCGATTCAGAAAAACATGAGAGCGCAGGAGGAATGGAATTAACCTGGGAAGGAGAGCTTGGTGCTTACCTTAGCCTTAAAGCAGCATACGAACAAAATAATTCTTATAAAAGAATATATAGAATAAATAAAGATGGAAAGCTAGAACAAGTCCCAAGAGAAGATGTCCCAACTGA
>CAZLIX010000032.1:0-9058 GCA_964559795.1 Microcaldota archaeon | reverse complement strand
CTTGGGCAATAATCCTTTTGTTATCGATATCAGTTTATGATTTTATTGCTGTTAGATTATCAAAGCACATGATCACTTTAGCAGAATTTCAAAAGGGAACAAAGCTTTTTGCAGGGATACAGATTGGATATAAAACTAAAGATCTTAAGGATATGCAAAACCAAGATAGAAAAGAAACAAAAACAAAAGAAGAGCTAGGTAAAAGTACAAAAGATAAAAAAATAAATGACAATACAATTATAACATATTTCCCAAATATAAATTCAAAACTAGCAAATGAAGGTATATTCCAAAGTCATTATTGGGAAGGTCTGCACAGTTTGCTTGAAAATTTAAAAATCAAGGTAAATTGGCTTTTAATATATTCCAACTCAAGAGAATATTCTTTTGATAATACCATTAAACTAAAAAATATGTTTGCAAATAAATCTGAGGACAGGTTTTTTTTAATAGAAGAATTTATAGATCTTCAAGTTATTATTGCTATTTTACGCAATTATATTCGTCTGTATTTTAAAGGAAGAAAACTTCTAAGAAATAATTTTTTTAAGTTAGAAAATTCTAATATAAATTTTTATAAGGCTTATGAAGATGACTGGAGTTCATCAACTACTGGGAAAATATTATTAGAAAATTTATTATGGTATGAACTTTTTAAGAAAGTATTCAAAAATATGCCCAAACAGAAAATGTGTCTTTATCTTTCTGAAATGATTGGATTTGAAAAAATACTAAACCATGTTTGCGATAAAAAAGGAATAATAAATATTGGTTTTCAGCACACCGTTCTAAAAATGATGGATTTAAGAAACTTTAATTATAAATCAACTTATGAGGATAAATCAAAATATTCTATTCCATTGCCGGATATTTTAGCAGTTACTAGTGAATTGGCAAAAGATAAATTAATTGAAAATGGTTATCCTAAAAATAAATTAAAGGTAGTTGAGGCTATTCGTCAAATTTACTTACAAGATTTAAAAAATAAGAGTAAATCGCATCCAAAAACACTTTTAGTATTAACCGGATATAAAAAAAACAATGCCAAATACCAATTAAAATTATTAAATGAAGTTTTAGCGGAATTAAAAACAATAAAGAGAGTATGGATAAAATCTCATCCAGATGCACCAATTATTGATATATTAAATGACCTAGGCTTAAAAGAAAAAGTGGAGATTAAAACAGAACATTTATCCAATCTTCTAATTGAAAGCGATTTCGTTTTTACTTCTAATGAGACTGCGACCTGCATTGAAAGTTTGTATCTTGGGATACCTACTGCATGTGCAGCATCATCTGATGGAATAAATCTTTCTCCGCTCGCAGGTCTGAATCTGCCATTTATTTATTCTGGCAATGAATTACTAAATTTTGTCGCCCAATCAAAAAAACCAAAAAATATCAAAAATATTCTTTATCTTGATAAATCATTAAAAAAATGGAGAAAATTATTAAATGAAAATACTCATTGATTTCTATTTACTTTTTTCCATAATTTTAGTTAAAAGTATGATATTTAAACTTTAGAGTCAATTAATCCCATATGGTTTTTTTTAAAAAACTAAAAGAAGCAGCAAGCTTCTCATTTTTCAGAAAAAAGCTAGAATATTATGATTTTTTTTCTGGAACAACTAACTGGAAAGATTGCGTCTCAGTAATTCTCTCATTACTTAAGTTTGATGGGTTACAAAATGGCAGGTATATAGAAAAATATGAAGAATTATCTGCTAATTATCATGGGTTAAAATATGCTTTTAGCTTTGCATCTGGAAGAATGTCTTTATATGCAATACTAAAATCTCTTGGCATTGGCAGAGATGATGAAGTAATTCTTCCTGCATATAATTGTGTGGTTTGCCCCAATGCAATATTATATACTGGCGCAAAACCTATATATGTGGACATTGACAAAGAAACCTTCAACATAGATCCTAAAAAAATTGAAGAAAAAATTACTAAAAAAACCAAAGCGATAATGGTTCAACATACATTTGGTTTTCCATGCGATATGGATAAAATACAAAAAATATCCAATAAACATCATATCCCAATTATAGAAGATTGTGCGCATGCACTTGGAGGGGAATATAAGGGCAAAAAGTTAGGAAGTATCGGCATTGCATCTTTTTTTTCTAGCGATCATACCAAAATAATTTCAACCTCTACTGGTGGAATGGTTCTAACTGATGATGAAGAGCTTGCAAAAAAAATAAAAAAAATCTACATGCAATCCCCATTTCTGCCTAAATTAACAATCCTTAGGGTATTATTCACATTTATAAGCGAAAATTTTCTTTGGAACCCGCATCTTGCCTTTATAGGAAGATGGATTGTTGCATTGTTTTGGAAGTTCCCGTTTTTTTTCTTTTTAGATGAGAATAAAATTCAAAGACCTACAAATTATCCATACCCCGCCAGATTATCAAATATCCAGGCTAAAATTGGAATTAGACAGATGGAAAAATTAGAAATTAATATTTCTTTTCGAAGAAAAATTTCCAAAGAATACGATAAGATATTTGATCTTTACAAAGAACAGTTTGAAAATAATACCAATACTAAAAAACATACCTTTTTACGATATACTTTTCTTATAAATGATCTTGAAAATATAAAATATTTTAGAAACAAGTATCGAAAGTATGTTTATCTTGGGGATTGGTTTAATAGTATCTCACATGGCAGGACCGACTCTTTAGATAAGATAAATTATACTATTCGAGATTGTCCAATTGCAGAATATGTCTCTAGGCACAATGTTAATTTGCCAACCCATCAAAAAATTAATGATACAAAAATTATGTTAGAATTAGCTAATGAATTATTAAAATCAAAAGCAATCATTAAAAATAATGATATCCAAATAAAATAAGCAATACTTTCAAAAAAGATGTGGTTAAATGCTTCAATACTCTGATATATGGATAGAAGAAGATGATATTTCGGCAGTTACATCCGTATTAAAAAATGGATACGTGTCTAGTTTGCCAAAAGTAGAAGAATTCGAAAAAAAATTTGCAGATTATATTGGAACAAAATATGCAGTTGCATTTAACAGTGGCACCTCCGCTTTGCATGCATCAACATTTGCAATAGATATCAAAAAAGGTGACGAAGCAATAACAACCCCAATGACTTTTGCAGCTACATCTAATTCAATACTATACCAAAATGGAAAACCTATTTTTGCAGATATAAACGAAAAAACCTATAATATTGATCCTGAAGAAATAAGAAAAAGAATTACTAAAAAAACAAAAGCTATAATACCGGTCCATTATACCGGGCAACCCTGTGATATGGACCAGATAAATGAAATTGCAAAGGAACATAACCTATTGGTGGTTGAAGATGCATCGCATGCTCCAGGCGCGATATACAAAGGAAAAAAAGCTGGAACAATGAGTGATTTGGCAGTCTTTAGCTTCCATCCAGTTAAACACATCGCAACTTATGAAGGAGGGATGGTTGCAACAAATAATCAAGAATTCTACGAAAAAATCAAGCTATTTAGAACACATGGGATCACAAGGGATAAATCCAAAATGAAGTGTATTACAGAAGATGCGATGTGGGTTTCAGACCAAGTATTTTTGGGATATAACTATCGTTTAACTGATATCCAGGCTGCGCTTGGGATTTCTCAATTGAAAAAGCTTGATAGATCTTTAGAAATTAGAAGAAAATACGCCAAAATATATAATGAAGAGCTTGAGAAACTGGATTTTATAGTTATACCCTACCAGTTGCCAAATACAAACTCAGCATGGCACTTATATGAAATACAAATAAATCAAAAAAAATTAGGTATTAGCAGAAAGCAAGCATTTGAAAGATTAAGAGAAGCAGGAATAGGGGTTTGGGTTCATTATCTTCCCGTCTATTACTATTCATATTATCAATCACTAGGATATAAAAAAGGCATATGCCCAAATGCAGAAAAACTTTATGAAAATATATTATCAATTCCAATGTTTGCTAAAATGAGTGAAAATGATGTTTACAATGTAATAAAAAAAATAAAGTCTTTGAGGGATTAATTTGCTTGTAAGCGTTGTTGTTTTAACATTTAACAGAAAAAACATGTTAAAAGAAACTATTGATTCCATTCTTTCTCAAACCTTTAAGGATTTTGAACTTATCATCGTGGATAATTGTTCAACAGATGGAACAGAGGATTTTGTTTTATCTTATAAAGATCCAAGGATTAAATATTTTAAAAATCCAAATAATGGCATAATCGCAGTTAATTTAAACTATGGCATAGCCAAAGCCCAAGGTAAGTATATTGCCCTGTGCGATGATGATGATCTGTGGCTTCCAACAAAACTTGAAAAGCAAATCGATATACTAAATAAAGAAAATGATATTGGAATGGTTTGTACAAATGGTATAACATTTAATGAATTAGGAAAAGAAGATATTCATATCACTAAAAAAAGAAATTCTAATTACATTTCCCAAAAAGAAACTTTGATGAAAAATATTATAATCCAATCATCTGCAATAATAAGAAAGGATATTTTAGAAGAATTTGGATTTTTTGATGTTTCCCCAGAATATTTTACTGCAGAAGAATTCGAGCTCTGGCTTAAAATTATGAGCAAATATAACGTTTATTTAATTGAAGAACCACTAGTTAAATACAGAACCCATAGTGGTGTATTTAGGTCTAAAGGCATAAAACATTTGAATATATGCAAGAAAATAGTGGATGATTTGTACAAAAAAGGTTTTATTCCTAAAACTAATTACCATTTATTTTTAGCGAGACATTATGTCTTTTATACTGCAAATATAACAAAACTCAATCAATTATACCATAAATTAAATTTAAAATGGTTTTAGTTATAATTCCTATGGTGTTTTTGTGAATAATGAAAAAGTAGTAATTCTTTGCGGAGGCAAAGGAACTAGGCTTCAGGAAGAAACAGAATTTAGACCAAAGCCTTTAGTTCCGATAGGAGAAATGCCTATCCTATTTCATATAATGAAAAATTATTCCTATTACGGTTTTAATGAATTTGTATTATGTCTTGGATATAAAGGCCAAATGATAAAAGATTTTTTTTCAAAAAAGGAAAAGATAAAAAAAGAAAATTGGAGTATAATTTTTGCAGATACAGGATTGGAGTCACAAACAGGCTCTAGAATAAAACAAATAGAAAAATATATCAATTCAGATAATTTTCTTGCAACATACGGAGATGGAATCTCTAATATTAATATAACCAATCTATTCAATTTTCATAAAAAACAAAATACAATTGGAACACTAAGCGCAGTTCACCCTCATTCAAAATATGGCCTTATACAAGAAGGAAAAAATAATCTTGTAGAAACTTTTGTAGAAAAACCAGTTTTATATGATTTTATCAATGGAGGATTTTTCGTGTTTAAAAAAGAATTTTTTGATTATCTATCAAAAGAGGAAACATGCATTCTTGAAAGAGAGCCCCTAACTAATTTAGTCTTAAAAAAACAACTCTCTATGTTTAAACATGAAAGATTTTGGCACTGTATGGATACATATAAAGATTATTTGGAATTAAATGAAATGTGGAGAAATAAAAATACTCCTTGGAAAGTTTGGTGATTTTATGAATTACTTTAACGATAAATCTGTTTTTATTACTGGCGCGAGCGGATTAATCGGCTCTTGGCTTGTTAAGGATTTATTAGATAAAAAAGCCCAAATAACCTGTCTTATAAGAGATTACGTCCCAAATTCTATGTTTTTTTCAGAAGGTTTAGACAAAAAAGTAAATATTGCAAGAGCTGAATTGGAAGATTTATATTCTATTGAAAGAATAATAAACGAATATGAACCCGAAATAGTAATTCATTTGGGTGCCCAAACAATTGTTGGAATTGCAAATAATTCCCCAATGGGAACATTTAATAGCAATATAAAAGGAACATTAAATCTTCTTGAAGCTTGTAGGTTACATGATAAAACAGTAAAAAGTGTTGTTGTTGCTTCAAGTGATAAAGCATACGGAGAACAAAAACAACTTCCATATACTGAGGAAAGTCCATTGCTTGCTACAAATCCTTATGATGTTTCAAAATCCTGTACAGATATGCTTGCAAGATCGTATGCTCTTACATACAATCTTCCAATAACTATCTCACGATGTGGGAATTTTTTTGGAGGAGGAGATCTTAATTTTAGCAGGATAGTTCCTGGAACAGTAAAGAATGCTTACTTTGGAAAAAATCCAATAATAAGAAGCAATGGAAAATATATAAGAGATTATATTTATGTAAAAGATGCAGTAAATGCCTATCTTACATTGGCAGAAAAAACACAAACCCTCTCATTAAGAGGAGAGGCATTTAATTTTAGCAATGAAGTTCAGTTAACTGTTTTAGAGCTTACAAATAAAATTTTGCATCTAATGAATAAAGAAAATCTAAAACCAATTATAAAAAATGAAGCTAAAAATGAAATATTGAACCAACATCTAAGCTCTAAAAAGGCAAAAAAAATATTAGACTGGGAAAGCAAATGGAAAATAGAGGACGGGCTTAAAGAAACAATTGATTGGTATATTAATTATTTTAAAAATAGGTGAGAGTATGATAGAGGGTGTTGAGGTTATTCCTTTAAAAAAAATTTGTGATGAACGCGGAACAATAATGAAAATGATGAGAAATGATGATTCTTATTTTGAAAAATTTGGAGAAATCTATTTTTCTACAATTTATCCGGGTGTAATAAAAGGATGGCACATACACAAAAAAATGACTTTAAACTATGCAGTGCTATCTGGAATGATAAAGCTTGTTTTATATGATGACCGAAAAAATTCAAAAACAAAAGGAGAAATTATGGAATTTTTCTTAGGGGAAGATAACTATTGCCTAGTTAAAATACCACCATTAATCTGGAATGGATTTAAAGGAATTGGGACAAAAAAAGCAATTGTTGCAAATTGTTCATCAACACCGCATGACCCAGATGAAATAGAAAGAAAAGATCCATTTTCTAAAACTATTCCTTATGATTGGAGTTTAAAAAACCAATAATTGTTTGTTCATAAATTTTTTCTATTTTTTCTTCGGTGTTTTCCCAAGAAAAATTATTTTCTACATATTTTCTTCCATTCTTTTTTAATATATCTATTTCTTTTTTATTAGCTGAAATTAATTTTTTCATTTCTTTTTTTAAATCTTCTAAATTCCCATTTTTAAATATTAATCCACTCTTGCTTTTATTTATTATTTCTCTTAAATTTAGTATATCTGAAACTATCAAAGGCAGTCCACATGCCATTCCCTCTAATAGAGTTAATGGATGCCCCTCACTTTTTGAAGGCAAAATAAAAAAGTCAGCTTTTTGATATATCCCCGGCAATTTTTCATGCAGAATCTCTCCAAAGAATTTCACATTATTTAATTTATTTATTTTGCAGTACTCTTTAAGCTCCTTTTCTAAGCTTCCAGTTCCAACGATCCATAAATCATAGGTTAATTTCTCATTTTTTAATTGTTTTAATGCTTCAAGCAATAGCCCGACATTTTTTACATGTTCTAATCTTCCTACAAATAAAAATACCTTACATTTTCTTTTAATTTTATTTCTTGCAGACCTGAATTTTTTAATATCTACTCCGCAAGGAATAACAGATATTTTTTCTTTGGAAACCCCAAGCTCTATAATTTTTTTTGCACTGCTATCATCAACACTAATTATTTTGTCGTAATCTAACTTTACCAAGCTGTTTTGGATATTATATTTTACAAATCCATTTACCTCTCTATTTCGATACCCATGTATGTGCAAAATAATAGGTCTTTTTTTTATTAGTTTTATTTTTCTTGCAATAAGCCCACAAAAAACTCCATGCGCATGGTACAAATCAAACGCAGGTTTAGAAATAAGATATTTTAATGACTTTAAAAAAAAACTTATCCGGTTTCCATTAAACCTAATAATTTCTAATCCATTTTCATTTTCTTTAATATCTTCCTTTCCTCTTGTTATTATAGTTAGTTTATATTTTCTATTCAATCTTTCTGACAATTCTTTTACAAATATTCCCCCGCCACCACCATTTGGAGGATAATCTTCAACAATCATACAAATTTTCATTTCTTTGAAACCTCGTAAAATTCCTTTTCTACTTTTTCTAAAAATTTATCCCATGTATAATTCTCTAAAACTCTTTTTCTTCCTTCCTTTCCCATCTTTTCATTAATTTGGTTATTTTCTACTAAATATTCCATTCTTTTTGCCATTTTCTCTGAATTTTCAACTAAAAATCCCGTTTTTCCATCTAATATACTATACTGTGGCCCACCTTCATTTATTGAGATACAGGGTTTATTTGAAGCCATAGATTCAATCGGAATTAAACCCCAATCTTCATTTATTGCGCAAAATAAGGTTGCATAACATTTTGAGTATAAATTAGTAATCTCTTTTTCAGAAATATTTATCTTGAATTCTATATTATAATCCTTACTTATATCTTTCAAATATTGTAAATACTCTAATTCTCTTTTATCTTGGTTTAAAAATCCTGCAATTACTAATTTCCAATCCCTATTAGCTTTACTAAATATTTTGAATGCTTCAATTGCCATTTCAAATCTCTTTTCAGGGACAATTCTTGAAGGATAAAAAAAGAACTTTTCGTAATCATTTAAATAATATTCTTTTGGATTTACGCCAGGGCGTATTATTTTTGCATCCCCTCTTTTAAGGTATTTTTTTATTCTTTCTTTGGTAATCTCTGAATTTGTTAAAATTTTTTCTATTTTAGGAACAGTTTTAAATTCTGCAAATTTGTATGCTTTTATTAATCCCCAATTTATTGATTTTTTCCAGAGAGGTAATTTTCCCATCCTCCAATTATATAAATCAAAAGCTTCCCTGTTTGGTGAATGACAGTACCAGCACACTCTCTCATTTTTATTTCTAATCCATTCCGAAGGAGTTCCCTGCGCGTTAATTATATCGTAATTTTCCTTTATTTTATAATTAAAATACCCAAAGCCTGCAGAAACGGCGCCATATCTTCGTTGATCATTTTTTAAGAAGAAAAAT
>CAZLIX010000031.1:0-9522 GCA_964559795.1 Microcaldota archaeon | reverse complement strand
GTTTGACAATTGGAATGGCGCTTCATGTGACAAAAGAAACAGCAGTTCTTATAAGAACATTAGTTGCAGGTGGCGCAAAGGTTGCAATAACTGGATGTAATCCCTTATCTACACAAGATGATATCGCAGCTTCTCTTGCAAAAGAGGGAATAAATGTTTTTGCATATAGGGGAGAAACAAAAGAGGATTATTATAGATACTTAAAAAAAATAATTTCATATTCTCCTGATATCACAATCGATGACGGATGCGATCTTGTTGCACTAATACATAAGGAATATCCAAATTTGATAAATAAATTGATTGGCGGATGCGAGGAAACAACAACAGGAATTATACGTTTAAAGGCAATGGAAAAAGATAAAGCGTTAAAATATCCGATAATTGCAGTAAACAATAATAAGACAAAGCATCTTTTTGATAATTATTATGGAACAGGACAAAGTACTCTAGATGGCATATTGAGGGCAACAAATATTCTTTTTGCTGGAAAAACAGTAGTTGTATGTGGGTATGGTGATTGCGGCAAAGGGGTTGCATTAAAAGCTAAAGGTCTTGGAAGCCAAATAATCATCTGCGAAATTGATCCAATAAAAGCACTTCAAGCAAAAATGGATGGATATAACGTAATGCCTCTTTTAGAAGCATCAAAAATTGGAGACATATTTATAACAGTTACTGGAAATAAGCACGTAATTAGATTAGAACATATTGATAAAATGAAAAATGGCGCAGTGCTTGCAAATTCAGGTCATTTTGATTTAGAAATAGATGTTTTAGGAATGGATAAAAAGTACAAAAAAAGGCAAATAAGAGAAAATTTAGAAGAATATGATGTTTTTGGAAAAAAAATCTATCTTTGTGCCCAAGGAAGGCTTGTAAATCTTGGTGCAGCAGAAGGGCATCCATCTGAAGTAATGGCAACTTCTTTTTGTGGCCAGGCCCTTGCCTGCGAATATTTGGTTAAAAACAAGGGAAAATTAAACGCAAAAGTTATAGATCTTCCAGAGTATATAGATGCTAATATTGCAGACCTGCAATTAAAATCGCTTGGAGTTAATATAGATACTCTGACTGATGAACAAAAAAAATATCTTAAAAGCTGGGAAGAAGGAACTTAGCTTCTTTTCTCTCTTTATTTTTTACATCTCTTTAAAAATATTTCTCTGTGTAGTTCTTTCTAATGAATGATAATAAAGAATATGATAAGCTATTGGATGCAATTTATTCAAATCTTCCAACAAAAACATCCTCAGGAGTTAGATTTGAATACCCTGAATTTGATTCTTTTGTTGAGGGAAATAAAACAATAATAAAAAATACTGATTTAGTATGTTCAAAACTTAGAAGAGAAAAACAGCAATTAATCAAATTTTTAACAAAAGAGCTTGCAACTCCAATAGTAGTTGATAAGGAAAGGGCAATACTTCAAAGGAAAGTAAATCCTGCAATTTTAAAAGACAAACTAAATAATTTTATAAAAGAATATGTAATTTGCAAAGTTTGCGAAAAACCAGATACTCATATTGTTAATGTAGGAAATTTTAAAGAATTGGTTTGCGAAGCTTGTGGTGCAAGAAGATCTGTTAAGTGATATTTATGAATGGTTTTTCTAAACAGAATAATAATTGGAATAAAAAAAAATATTCAAATACTGCAGTTCAAAATGATTTTTCAAGAACCCGTCTTCCTCATGAAGGAGAAATTTTAGGAGTTGTTATTGCATTAATGGGCGGAACAAGACTTCTCGTTGAATGCAAGGATGGCAAAGAAAGAATGTGTAGAATCCCAGGAAAATTAAGAAAAAAAATTTGGGTAAGAGACGGGGATGTAGTTATTGTAAAGCCTGGTGAAATCGAAGCAGATAAAAAAGCAGATATAATTTGGAGATATAATCAGATACAGGTCAATTGGCTTAAGAAAAAAGGAATACTTTAAATTTTAAAACAGGAAAGCTTTTAAGTTTGGGTATTCTATAATTTTATTATGAATGAAGAACTTTTTGCCCTTTCTGATGGAAAAAAGCAACTTTCAAAACATTTAATTGAAATGATTGATTCATTAACTCCAAAATTTAAAAAATTTTTAGAAATAAATGATAAAAATTCTCTTCCAGAAAGCATAAGAAAAAGATTGGCCCTTTCAAAAAGTCTTTTTGAATATGGTAATTATACAGATTCCCTTGAAAAAATTCAGGGGATTTCACTTCTTTTTTCAGGAATTTCAAATAACGACCCAGCCATTGTTAATACATATAATTTAGTTTCTTTTGACGATTCTGGACGAGAAATTTTTTTAAATTCACTTGAATCAAAAAATACACCCATTTTTTATCAAAGATATTATGATTTTTCAGGCCATGTGATCTCAAGAGACTTAAATCGAATTGGCGCGGGAGCAAAAAAATCAATAATGGGAGATTATCTTTCAGCAATGGAAAATTTTATTTATCTTGGACTCAAAACTTCAATACTTTCAAAAATTATTTCAGAAGGATCTATAGGGGCTATAAAATCTATTTTATCATGCAGATCAGAATCTGATTTAAAAGAAATTTGCACAAGAAATTATCTTTCGTCTGATTTTAATTCTGCTAAATTTCAGCTGGAAAAAGACCATGCATCTATCCAATCTGCAATTTCAGAACGATTTGACATAAGCCCGATCCTTTCAATTTTGGGTCTGGGTATTCTTGAAGATAAAAAATCAAAAATCCCTATAATTTCAGGCAAATCAAAAAATATTTTAAAACCCGGCTTAAAAAATATTCTAATTAGAAAAACAAATAATAGGCCTATATTAAAAAATAGCCCTGTTATTAAAAATAAAAAAAGTAAAAAAAAGTGAATATATGGCAAGAAAAATAAGTAAAAAAAAGAAACCTTTACGCGAGTTTCGTGTTTTATCAGAAAGATGGGAAATAGAAGATTCTGTTTTTGATAAGTTTGTTTTGATGTCAATTTCAAAATTGATGAAAAAAAAATTAATAAAATCAGTTGATTTTCCAATATGCCGCGGAAAAGAAGCAAATCTTTATCGTGTCACGGGTTATAATAAATATTTTGCACTTAAAATATACCGTATAGAAACAACACGGTTTTTTAAAAAAATGGAATATATCGATGGAGATCCAAGGTTTTCAAAAATTAAAAGAGACAGAAAAAATCTTGCATTTTCATTTGCCAAAAAAGAGTACAAAAATCTTTTGCTTTGCAAAAAGCTTAAAATAAATTGTCCGATGCCATATTTTTGTATTAAAAATATTGTTCTTATGGATTATCTTGGCGTACAAAGCCAGGTTTATCCGCAATTGTGTCGTATTGAACCAAAAAAAGAATATTTAAAGGAAATATTAGATCAAATTAAAATAATGTATAAAAATAATTTTGTCCACGCAGACTTAAGCCCGTATAATATTCTTGTTGGGGATAAAGTTTATCTCATTGATTTCGGCCAGGGGGTAATCTCAGATCATCCTAATTTTGATAAATTTTTGGAACGAGATGTTTTAAACATTCTTTCTTTTTTTGGAAAGGAAAATGATTTGGAAAAAACATTAAAATGGATAAAAAAATAGCTACATTTTCTCAGGGCATTCTATTCCAATAAGTTCAAGTCCATTTTTTAAAATCTGCGAAGAACAGGAAACTATTGCAAGCCTTATATCTTTTTTTTCATCATCTGCTGTTAATACAGGTGAGGTGGCATAAAATTTGTTAAAATTATTGGCCATGTCAATTAAATATTCGCACATATTATAAACACTTAAATCCCTTGCACATTTTTCTACAACTTCCTCAAATTCGCACATTTTTCTTATGATTCTTTTTTCATTTTCATCAAAATGACAGTTTTTGATTTTTATTTTGCCGCTTTTTTCAAGAATGCTTTTTGTTCTTACATAAGCATATTGGATATAAGGGCCTGATTCGCCTTCAAGATTTAATGCATTATCCCAATCAAAAACAAGGGTTTTGTTGTTTTCTATCCTTATCATTGCAAATTTCATTGCAGAAAACATTATTTTTTCTGCAGTTTTTTCAATTGTCTTTAAGTCCCAATCAGTATGTCTTTTTTTGATTTCTTCAATTGCTCGATACAATAATTTATTTTTAAGGTCCTCATAAAGCACCATTGTTCCTTCTCTTGATGACATTTTGCCTTCAGGGAGCATTACAAGTTCGTATATTAGATGATATGATTTTTTCCAAGCATCTTCAAATCCCATTTTTTCAAAAGTTTTAAATAGCTGTTTAAAATGAAATTCCTGCTCTTTTCCAACAACATGAATGCTTTTGTCCAGATTATATTTTTCAAATTTTAATTTTGCAAGCCCTAAGTCTTTTGCAGAATATAACGGATAATCCTCTTTAGTTACCAATACAAATACTCCTAAATTGTCATTTCGCAAATCCATTATTATTGCGCCCTGGTCTTTTTTTGCAATTCCAGACTCTAAAAGATCATATGAAATCTTTTTACCAATCTCTTCTGTCTGGCTTTCAAAATACAATTCATCAAAATTTACTCCAAATTCTTTGTAAAACCGGTCAAAATCATCAAGACACCATTTTCTTGTTTCCATCCATATTTTTGTTATTTCTTTTTCACGTGCATAAATTTTCTTGTTTATTTGGATTACTTCATTTTCAAGTTTTTCATTTCCTTTTATTTTATTTGATGCCTCTGCATATACTTTTCCGAGCCATATCCCTTTATTTTCTTTTGGAGCCTTTTGATTATATAAATTAATAAAACCCCAAAGGCATTTTGCAACATGTGGGCCAATATCCCCCTGATAATTTACTCGTATTACATTCTTACCATTAAATTCAAGTATTCTTGAAAGTGATTCTCCAAGTGAAATATTTCTTATATGTCCAATATGTACTCCTTTATGGGTGTTTGCATGGAAAAATTCGACCATTATGATTTCTTTTGATTTTTTTCCAATTCCAAATTTTTCTTTTTTCGTTTCAATTTTTTTAACTGCTTCATAATAAAATTCAGAATTTAGATATAAATTTACATACGGCCCTGAAATTTCTGATTTTTCAATAAATTTATGCTTTCTAAGTTTTTCTGATATTCCTTTTGCTATTTCAATAGGATTTTTTTTCTGGCCTTTGGCAATTATAAATGCGATATTTGTCGCAATATCCCCATACTCTTCTTTTGTCTGACCGAAACTTTGTATTACTTTTTCAATTTCAATCCCATACTCTTTTGAAATTTCATTTGAAAGCTCATATTTTAACTGTTTTAGCATAAAACTATTTTTCATCAAAAATGTATTAAACCTATTGAAAGTTATCTAAAAGTGAAAGAGTATATTTTTTTAGGTATTCTTCTCGGAATAATCTCCGGTTTTATACCGGCAATTCATTCAAATACTATCATTTCATTTTTAAATGAATTTGGCGTTTCTTTTGAAATTTTTCCATACCTTATAATTTCTATTTTTGGAGCATTTACCATTTGTTCTTTTGTTCCTTCTATCTTTTTTGGTATTCCTGATGATTCATCTGTTTTAACTGTTCTTCCTGGCCAAAAACTTGTAAAGGAAGGAAACGGGCCATTGGCCTTAAAAACAGTGATTTTTTGCAGTATTTTTACATCTGTAATTTGTCTTGCCATGTTTCCTGTATCTTTGGTAATATTTCCAATTATTTATTCATCAATAAGCAGTTATATGCCAGAAATACTAATTATTTTATCTTTAATACTTTTAATAAAATCAAAAAAGCCTTTTTTTGCATTTTTAATTTTTTTACTTTCAGGGATGCTTGGCGTTGCAACATTTAATTTAAATTTAAAAGATCCGTTTCTTCCAATTTTTTGCGGAATGTTTGCGCTCGCTGCTATGTATGCTTATAAAAAATCAAAAATTCCGCCTCAAAAGGATGAGAAGCTTGATCTTGGAATTTTAAAATATATTTTTGCAGGAATTGCCGGCGGTTTTTTTGCAGATTTAATTCCGGGGGTAAGTTCCCCGTCGCAAGTTTCAACATTCATTTCAATTTTTATCCCTATAACTTCACTTGGTTATCTTGCAGCAATTTCATCAATTTCAGTAAGCCAATCTATATTTGCAATAGCGACTGATGCATCTATAAATAAATCAAGGGTTGGAGCAATTGTATGGCTAAGCCAATTTACAAACCTTTCTGAAGAATTTTATCTTTATGCACTTTTATTTATTTTTTCATTATCTACTGCAGGGCTTTTTTTATATTTTTTTAGGATGAAAATTTCTTCAGTTTCTAATGTTGATTTTTCAAAATTAAATATTGTTTTTGCATTATATCTTTTTTTATTGATCTTTTTAATCGATGGGATCATTGGCATAATTATTTTTTTGGGAGCATCTTTTCTTGGATACTGTACGATAAAACTTGATGTTGAAAGAACTTTTTTAATGGGAGCAATAATAATTCCTACGATCCTGTTTTTTTTAAAAATTTTTATTTAAGTTAATAATTTAATCTTTTCATTTCTACATTAATTTATGGAAAACAATTCTATTTTAATAAAAAATGCAATTATCATAACTCAAAATCAAAAAAGAGAGATAATTAGTGGGGATATTCTAATCAAGGATAATAAAATCTATTCTATTGGAAAAAATATAAGAGAGGATACGAACATACTTTTTGATGCTAAAAATAAAATAGTATTGCCTGGTCTGATAAATACGCATACTCATATATCGATGACTCTTTTGAGGGGATATGGTGAAGGCCTTCATTTGCATAATTGGCTTTCAAAAAAGATTTGGCCTGCTGAATCAAAATTAACTCCGCAATCTATTTACTATGGTTCTCTTTTGGGAGCAATGGAAATGATTTCGTCAGGAACTACTTGTTTTTGCGATATGTACTTAATTGGCCTTGAAAAAATAGCAAAAGCATCAAAAGATGCAGGCCTTAGAGGAGTAATCGGTTATGGAATGATAGATAAAATTCCCGGAAGGGAAACTAAAAAAGAAATATCGGGACTTGAAAATTTTATAACTCAATTTAAAAAAGATTCATTGCTAAAGCCCGCAGTTGCTCCCCATGCCCCTTATACTTGCTCTGACGAATTAATAATCAAATCAAAAAAGATTGCAAAAAAAGAAAAACTTCTTTTCCATATGCATGTTAGTGAAACAAGGCAGGAATTATTTGATTTTCTAGAAAAAGAAAAGAAAAGGCCATTTGAATATTTAAATGAACTTGGAATAATAGACAATAATTCTTCATTTGCACACGCATCCTGGGTCTCAAAACGAGAAATAGAAATTGTTGGAAAAAATAATGCTCATATTTGTCATTGTCCAGTAAGCAATTTAAAGCTTGCAACAGGCGGAATCTGTCCTATATATGAATATGAACAAAAAGGCGCAATGGTCAGCATTGGAACTGATGGAGCCTCTAGTAATAATTCTTTAAATATGCTTGAAAGTATGAAAATTGCCGCGCTTATGCAGAGCCACAAATATTGGGATAATGCAATAATTTCTGCACAAAAAATATTTGATTTTGCAACAATAAACGGAGCAAACACGCTTCAAATAAATGCAGGTTCAATAGAAGTTGGAAAACTTGCAGATCTTGTATTTTTGGATGCCAGATCCCCCAATCTAAATCCAATGCATGATTTAATTGCAAACATTGTTTATTCATCTAATCCTTCAAATATTACAGATGTAATAATTAATGGAAAATTTGTTTATAAAAATAAGAAATTTATAAATTTAAATGAAGAAGAAATACTCGAAGGAATAAAAAATTCAATTAAACAATTTTGTTAAAATAATAAAAATATTATTTAGTTGCCGGCTGAAAACTTATTCCGTCAAAAAAGAAGTTGCATTTTTGTGGGACAGGAAATGTTGTTATTTCATTTTCTATTTTCATTTGTATTTCTCCTCTTACTGGTTTTTGACTGGTAAATTCAAAATACATGCTTTCGATTTGTCTTATATCCATCATGTTTATGTCTGTTTGCTGCGTCCTATACATGTATTTTCCATTTTCACCGATTATAACAGTAGTTTTTGGGCACTCACTCATAGTTCCATTTAATACCCTACAATTAGTTACAAGTAATGTTTTTGGTTTTTCTGCAAGAATACAAACAGATCCGTCTTTTATACTCCTTACAAATGAATTATGATCCGAATCTGGCTTTAAACGATTGCATCCAAATGCAATAGAAGCTGCAACTATCGCAGTTCCTAATCCTAAAATTATTTTTTTTGTTGTACTCTTATTCATGTTATAATTTATGATAATACGTATTATAAATCTATCTTTTTTATAGATTTAATAGGTTAATTTCCTTAAATAAAAGGCAAATATTTAAATACTTTTCCATACCTTAATTTACAAACTTTTAAAAATGTTTTCTTTAAATGAGGTGGAGAAATATGGTTAAAAAATGTCCAGAATGTGGAGGAATAAAACTAATTAGAGACTATGAAAAAGGAGAATTGATTTGTGGAACCTGCGGTTTAATAATTGCAGAAAATATTCATGATGTTGGTCCTGAATGGAGGGCATTTGATTCAGAGCAAAAGGCAAAAAGGGCAAGAGGAGGAGCTCCAATTAAGCTTACAAAACCAAATAAAGGTTTAGTAACCGAAATAGATCAATATAATAGAGATATTAGGGGTACAAAAATCTCACAAAAAAAACAGCCTCAATTATACAGAATGAGAAAATGGCATAAAAGAATTTCAATTTCAACTTCACTTGAAAGAAATTTAGTGATTGCACTTGCAGAACTTGATAGAATTGCATCTTCTTTAGGTCTTCCAGACTCAATAAAAGAGAGTGCTGCACTGTTATATAGAAAAGCAGTAAAAGAAGAATTAATCAGAGGAAGGTTAATCGAAAGTGTTGTTGCAGCAGTAATTTATGCGATTTGCAGAATGAGGGGAATTCCAAGAACCTTAGATGAAATTTCAAAAGCTTCAGGAATTGAAAAAAAAGAGATCGGAAGAGCATATAGATTCATCAAAACAGAACTCGATATTGATGTCCCATTAACAGATCCAAGCCAATATGTATCCAAATTTTCAGCAGCATTGAAGCTTTCAGGAGAGGTCCAACAGACTGCGGTAAAATTAATTAGAAAATCGCTTAAAAAAGGCCTTATTTCCGGTCGTGGACCAACAGGTGTTGCTGCGGCAGCGATTTATATCGCAGCTGCAATAAATAAGGAAAAAAGAACTCAGAAAGAAGTTGCAGATGTTGCAGGGGTTACCGAGGTCACCATTCGAAACAGATACCGCGAGCTTAAAAAAGAGCTTAATTTAAAAATTTATTTTTAATTTTTTTTTTTATTTTTTTTAAATAAAAATTAACTATTTAAATCTAACCCACTAATAAATATTGAGCTTATTAAACAAGCTCACATGAAGGTAAGTTAATATGCCGATGTTTGATGGAAACAAAAATTGTGCAGTTTGCAGAAAAGAATTAGATAGTAAAACATATTTTGGAATGAATCTTGACGGATATACTTTCAGTTTTT
>CAZLIX010000030.1:0-10706 GCA_964559795.1 Microcaldota archaeon | reverse complement strand
ATAAGTTTGTCTGTTAATGATTCATTGCTTAAAGAAATAGATTTTTTGATAAAAGAAAAAGGATACTCTGGAAAATCAGAAATTTTCAGGGCAGGGATAAGAAAATTAATCGAAGATAAAAAAGAAAAGGAAAAATTAACAGGAAATGTTAGGGCGATTTTAATAGTTACTCTAAAAGGGCATGCTGGAGAATTTATTACAGATGTAAAGCATAAATTTTCAGATATTACAGATACCCAAATACATACAGGACTTGGAAGCCAAAAATGCGCAGAGATATTTGTTTTAAATGGAAGCGCTGAAAAAATAAAAAAACTTATAAATGAACTCGAAACAAGCAAAAAAATAGAAAATGCAAAATTATTTGTTCCATAATTTCGTATTATATCGCATCTGTTTCGCTTGGAGAATTGTACGATGGAAAATTCGTATTCATGTCTGGTTTTAATCTTATAATTTCTTTGTTATACCAGTCTAGCATCTTTAATATATATTCTTTATTAATGTTTTCTTCTTCTTTTGGAAGTTCTAATTCATCAAGCTGTATTTGAACTGCTTGGGCCATTTCATCATCTCCTGATTTTTTTAGGTAATTTTGCTCTTCCAAAAGCTCTTTTTTTCGTTTCTCTTTTTCTTTTTTTGATGCAGAGCTTTCAAGAATTTTTGGCCTGGATTGTTTTTCATTAAAATTTTTAAGTTTTTGCTCAAATTCTTTTTTACTTTCCATCATTCCAACATACTGTCCAAGTGCCATATTATTTTTTATTATTGCCCTTACCCTCGGATCAACAATTCCAGAAGCATCAGAATAAATTCTATCATTTATAATTGTAATTTTACCAGGCAAGATAAAATCCTTGGTTGCAGCTTTTGGAAGCACAATTCCTGTAGTCTTTCCATTATTTCTATTTTTTATAGAATTCATTGTTCCAAACACAACAATAGAATTATCCTTGCAAAGTTCAATGAATGTCGTTATTTCTTCGCATATTTTTGATGTTTTTTTGGCGTTATATTTTGCCCAAATTGGAGAATCTTTTGGTATTTTTGATATTGTTTTTTCAATAATGTTTTCAATTGTTTTTGATGAATGCAAAAACTCGATTTCTGGATATCCAGCAGGCAATTTCAAAATATTATTAGCATTTTTATTTTTGTCTCGGAGATCTATTTTGAATATACCATGGATTAGTGAAAAACATTTGATGTTAAAAGATATAATGGTGTTAGAAGAATTTCTTTTTATAACATCTGGAACTTTTGAATCATCTATAAATGTAGGAGCAGGATTGGTTTCTTGCTTATTCAAATTCAATATTACCTCGGAATTAGGATAAACAAATATCTCGCGATGATAATCATCATTTGAAATAAAATCATTGATATTTATATAGGAATTATTTTCAGCTCCAAGTATGTCCCCATCCTGCAATATAAAACCAGTATTTTTCGGGTCTAATATTCTACTTCCCATCCCAATTTCGTTAATGCATGGAGGAATTGAACTTTCCGGAAGATATATTTTGCTTCCATTGCGTTTAACATACGCTTTGCCGAATGATTTAAAACCAGGAGTTAAATAAGAGGTGTCTTTTCTTGCGCTAAGAAAAACAAAATGATGTTTTTTTAATAATTCTATTTTATTTTTAAATTTTTCATCATATTTGTGCTCAATAGAAATGCCATTTATATGTTTTGTAATTAATATTGGCGGATTTATTCTAAACTCGGCAGAAATTTTTTCACATTCTTCTAATTCTTCAAATGTTTTTCCTATTTCTTTTCCGCGTTGCTTATAATTTTCCATCTCTGCAGAATTTGATTCCATTTCATTTTTTACTTTTTTTTGAGTATCCTCCTTAATCTTCAAAATGCGCTTTAGAAATTCTTCATCACTTTCTTTGTTTATTCTATTTTTTTTAGCCATCTTATTTTACCCTACCCGTACTGCTCCGAATTCTTTTGTTAGCGGATCATATTTTCTTGGATGCTCTAAAATTTCATCTATGCTTTTGTCATTTCCTGCCAATAATTTTGTTTTTTTCTTATGATCCTCCACCTTGGAAATCATTTTTGTCATTCTTTCAATATTTTCACTTCCCATACCTTCCATATATCCTTTGGCCATTGCAGATGCTTTCTTCAAATCTTTTAGCATTCCTTTATTTTCCATCATTTTAATCATTTCAGGAATTCCCTTTATTTTTTCCATCGTTTCTGTGGTAACATTAGCTCCACCCATTTTTGCAAGCCGTGTCAAATCGTCAGGAGACATTTGTTTTAACATTTCAAGGCCTGCAATGTTTTGTTCCATGGTACTGCCCATACTTGTCATTTGTTTTGCAGTTTCCTTTGGATTCAATGAAGGCATACCTTCTGAAATTGCCGTTTGAAGGAACATAATTATCTGTATATTATAATTAAATAAATTATCCATTTTGGTTAAGCCTTTTCTATATATAGCCTCTTTTGTTACAATTATTTCCTCAAATGTACTTGCTTTAGCAACAAAAGATTTTTTTGTAAGAGAGTTAGTATATTCGATTCCGGTTGCCGTAATGGACGTGGATTTTATAGGACAGCTATAAATGATATTTTCATAAACATCAAAAATGCCAGATCCATTTCCTCCATTGACTGAAATCGATGCAACCGGCGTTATAAACGAATCAGCGGTATTTGAAAAAGAAATGAAAAAAAATCCCTTTTTTAATATTACATCTTTTATCAGTTCCCCATAATGCCGTTCCTTTGTTTTGGTGTCCAACCGGTCCCATTTCTCAAATCCCTTTAATATTACTTCACTATGTGGCCCCATAAAAATGGTTTTTGAAACATTGTATTTGTAATCATCTATAGGTTTATCCTTTCCTTTATTATAATTTATGCCAATATGTATTTTTGTTTCCTTTCCTGAAATGACTGTATCTCCATCCATAAGAGCAGGATATTCTTTTTTGAATTTATCTATTTTGCTGCGGTCTTTTGTTTTTTGAAAATCTTCTATTATTCTAGCTTCTATTTCTGACGAAGGAATATTGACAATTGTTCCATTTTTTCTTTTTATCGCCCCATTTGGACCGACAGCATTTAAGCCAATCCTTCCAGTTTCGATGTCAAAAAACATTAAATCATCTTTATTTTACTGCCTCTCCGCATTGTTTGCAGAATTTTACTCCAATGGCATATTCAATATTGCATTTTTCACATTTAACGATCAGGCGAAATCCGCATTCAGGACAGAATTTTGCATCAGGCTCTAATTTAGCTTTGCATTTTGGACATTTTTCCAAAGGTTTTGCAGTTCCTTTTTCGTTTTTTAACATATCCAACCCTTTTGTTACACCAGAAATTGCGGTATTTGTTGCAATATCCCCCGCTTTATATGTTAAATTCTCCTTCGTTCTTCTAAAAACCGTATCCATTACACCATCAAGTATCCCCATATACTCACCCAACACGCTCAATTCATATATAAAATAGCGATATTTAAAATTGTTTTTGTTTTGCAAACTATTAATAATTTCGACTAAATACAAAGGTATTTAAATATATTCTAATATTGTAATATGTTAATATGAACAAAAAAGAATCATATGAATTGCACTCACAAATGTGCAAATCCTTTTCAAATCCTGCAAGGCTTCAAATCTTAAATACGTTAAGAAATGGAGAATTATCAGTACATCAGGTAATTGAAAAAACAGGGCTTTTACAAGCAAACGTTTCCCAGCACCTTTCCTTTCTTAAAAACCAAAGAATCCTTGTTTCAAGAAGGGATGGAAAAAACATTTATTATTCAATTTCAGATAAAAGAATAATCGAGGCATTTGACCTTTTGTTTGATTTTTTAAAATCAAGAAAATATTAATCGAGGTGACAAAAAAATGGAAAAACCAAAAATAAAAGTGTATTCTACGCCAACTTGTCCATATTGCACCTATGCAAAAAATTTTATTAAAGAGCTTGGCTATGAATATCAGGATATAAATGTCGGGCTTGACCAGAAGGCTGCAATGGAAATGGTGCAAAAATCAGGGCAGATGGGCGTTCCTGTAATTGATATAAACGGATCAATAATTATAGGTTTTGACAAGAATGCGATATTAAAAGCACTTGGAAAATAACTTTATATATTAATTCGTTTTATTATTTTTATGGGTCTGTCAAAAAAAGAAATGAGTATTTTCAAGTCAATTTTTGTTGCATCCGAAAATGATCCAAAAAGGCCCGAGTTTCCTTCCAACAATCCAAAATTTCCAGCAACACCCATATACAAAATAAAAATTCCTGGTTTTTCAAATGTATACTTAAAAGATGAAAGCTATAATCCAACAGGCACCCATAAAGACAGAATGGCATGGGAAATAATAGTCACTTATAGAAATTTTCTGCTTGCAAAAAAAAGAGGACAAATAAAATTTAATCTCCCTTCGATGTCTCTGATTTCTTCTGGCTCTGCTGCAATAGCAATCCAGGCGCAACTAAAAAAGCATTCCCTCCCAAATCTCAAAGTCCTTGTTGATAAGAATTTAGATCAAGAAATTATTTCTGCAATGAAAAAAGCAGGTTGTATAATCTATCAAAAAGATCTTGGAAAAACTGCTCTGAGCTGGAATAAAATACTTGCTATGACGGACAATAAAGATGGTTTTGACATTACTTCAAGTGAGGCATTAGACCCTACAACACGATTTTATGATTGGCTTAGCTATGAAATAATTAATTTTTCTCCGGAGTATTGTTTTATTCCGTTTGGGTCAGGCAATCTTTTTGAAAATATATTAAATATAACCAAAAGAGAAGTTTCAGGAAATCATCATGATCCAAGATTTAGCGGAAAGCCAGAAATACTAAGAAGGTGTAATTTTTTCGGGGCAACGTCAAATAATCCAAAAACAAGAGCAGATAAGTTATATTGCCCCTATCGTCCATTTGTGCATTTTAATGATCAATGGATTAAGTTTTACCAGTATTCTGGATTTTGCGGGTTGCAGTCAAATGTTTATCCAATAAAGGAAAGATTTTTAGATATGGCAATGGATCTTGCAAAATCCCAAAATATAAACTGCGAGCCATCCGGTATTTCAGGATTGGCATTATTTTTGCAGATGAAAAATAAAATACCTAAAAATAAGAAAATTTTGATTGTAAATACTGGAAAAAGCAAATATGAATGACCATATGCTCTTTAAAGCATATTCTTTCTTTTTTATTTTAAATGTCAGAAAAACTTAAATCAACCAAAATAGGTTTAATTGCAAATTTTTTTTTATTAATTCTTAAATTGTATTTTGGTTTAATTTCAGGAAGCCTTGCATTGCTTTCAGATGCACTAAATTCATTTACAGATATCCTTGCTTCTATTGGCATTTATCTAGCAGTAAAAGAAGGGGAACGAAAAAATGATTCTGATCATCAATTCGGCCATTATGCAGCAGAGCCAATTTCAGCATTTGTAGTTTCAATTCTTGCAGCAATTTTGGCATTTGAAATTTTAAAAAGCGCAATAGAAAAAATTCTCTCGCCATCAATTCTTAATATTGAGTGGACAACTATCGGCGTAGTGCTATTGGTTTTAATTACAAAATCAATTCTTTATTTTTATTTTAGGAATATAAACAAAAAAGAGCCAAGCCAGGCAATGCAGGCATATATGATGGACAGCAAAAATGATGTAGGGGTTTCAATAATTGTCCTTTTTGGTGTTGCGGGAGCCTTTTTGGGTTATTTATTTTTAGATAGCATTGCCGCAATCCTAGTTTCATTATTTATATTCAAAAATGCATTTGACCTTGGAAAAAAGAATGTAAATTTTCTAATGGGCAGCTCACCTAAAAAAGAAGTGACTGACCATCTTTTAAAACGCATTTTGTCAAATAAACGAGTGAAAAATGCAAAACTAATTGCACATTATTTTGGCGATACACTTCATTTGGATATTACAATAAAAGTAGATAAGAATCTTAATGTTGCAAAGGCCCATGAAATTGCAGAAGAAGTTAAAAAAGAAATTTTAAAAGAAAAGGAAATTTCCCACGTTCAGGTTCATGTTGAGCCATATTAATCTAAATATGTTATAAGACCTTTCCCTTTTGCTTCGCTTACAATTATTTCAAGGTCGCAATTAAGACAATTCGGATAATTATCAGCATCATCAGGAACATCTATTTTCATTTTTTCTAGTAAATTTTTTATAAAAAATTGGGCTTCAATTTTATTATCATGTAATGCAGGTTTTTTTATTGCTCTTAAAAAACCGCCTATATGCCCTTCAACAGTTCCACCATAAGGAATTTTCCCAAGTATTGCTATTGCGCCCATATTGTTAAAATTTTCATAACCAAGAATTGAAAAATTAAAAGCAGAACTTACATTGTGTGCGCTTAAAACTAATAAATAATTTTTGTGTATCTTATTATATTCTTTAAGAAGATTTAAGCTGTCTTCGTTACTAGCCCAAAATACCCCATTAGATTTTACAATCTCATTGCCAAATATTTCATCACCAAACATATGAACTACATTTTTCGGGTTTTGTGGGAATTCTATATTATCTCTCATTTGGTCAATATCTGCGATTTGAGTAAGGTAATTTAATTCTATTAAATTATGCGGATCTTCTTCATTCATAACTGATGCAAATTCGATGTATTGTTTTTTTCCAGTTAATCTTTCCAATTTTTCCATCGATTCTTTTAATTTTATCAATTTAAATTGCATAGTTATTGTATCTGCTTTATCTAAAATTGTTTGATTTTCTCTATCTTCATCAAAGACATACCTCTTATTATCTAATTCGCCGTTTTCATCTATTACATGTGCCCTTGCACAGAGTTCATTATGTCTTTTATTTCTTGAAAAATAGTATTGATCTAGTTTATCCCCAAAAATATTTCTAAAACGAAATATTTCTCCATATCCTTGTACTGCCAGGCTTGCAAGCCCAAAAACAAATTTAATATATCCTTCACCAAATCCTGTGGAGGTATATCCAAATCCGGAAATTGCAGGTGCAAAAACATCTATTAAATTATCTTTTATTTTACTTTCATCTATATTTTTTCCCATTTCCATTAATTTATAGCGCAAAACAGAATCTATAAAAAGAGGATAAAATGTTCCAATTAAAGGCTCAATGATTATTGCCATTCCTTCATTTAATCCTGCATCTTTTCTAAATGCAATTACACTTGAAGTATTTTCATTATCTAAAATTTCATTTATTGCGTTAATAATTTCTTTAATTTCATTTTTGCAATAAACACTTTTATGTGCCCCAGTTCCTCTTGCATCTCCATAAGCTGATGATCTTACAGCAAGATAAGAATGTTTTTCAAATAGTTTTAAAATAAGATTTAAATCATTCATTTGTTTTTCATTTAATTTTCCTTGGTTATTTTTTAAATTCTCAGTCCATTCCATTGCAAGAACTGCTCTTGGATTAATACTAAAAGAAGCTTCTTGTGCAATTAAGCTTGTATCATATAATTTTTGAGCTTTTTCTCCAAGTAATCTTCCGCCAAATAAATGCCAGTTTTTATTATAATGTTCTTGCGCATTTTTTTTAATAAGCGTAACCATATGATCAAAAATATTGTGTTTAGTAATGTTTAAATATATATTTATTCTATCTTTTCTTTTATTCCATCTATCCTGTAATTTTGATCAGCATCTAAATTTATGTTCTTTTTTCTGCCAAATTCATTATACATAAGATGCCCGGCATATGCAATCATTGCGCCATTATCCCTGTTGAATTCGTTTGGAGCAACCCCAAAAGAAACGCCATCTTCTGTGCACATAATAGAAAGCATTTCTTGCACCCTTTTATTCTGTGCAACCCCACCGCATACAATAACTCCTTTTCTTTTTGTCAAAAACAATGCCCTTTCAGTTGCCTCACAAAGTTCAGAGAGCGCAGTTTCCATTAAAGAGTAGCACAGGTCTTCTTTTGATTCTTTTCCAATTAGGTTTTGGGCATAAGTCAAAAGCCCTGAAAATGTTAAATTCATTCCTTTCACAGTATATGGAAATTGAAGATATTTTCCTGTTTTTGCAAGTTTTTCAACCTCTGCTCCAGATGCATATTCGATTCCAATTTTTCTTGCAAAATTATCAAATAAGTTTCCAACTCCTATATCAAACGTTTCTCCAAGTATTTGAAATTCAAACGGCCTTTTTTCAATTAAAATTTGGGTATTTCCGCCGCTTATATATAATATAAGTGGATTTTCAATTTTGGAATATAACTCGCTTATTTTAATGTGCGCATAAGGATGGTTTACTCCAATTATTTTTTTAGAATATTTTAGTGCTAAATATTTTGCCCCCACAACACCAACTTTTAAAGGAGCTCCAATTCCAGGACCTTGGGCAAAGGAAATAAGATCAACATCCTCTATTTTCAATTGTGCATTATCCAATGCTTTCTTTAATATGCCTAAAAAAACATCGCTATGATGGTCTGCTGCCTTTCTAGGGATAATTCCCTCATTTTTTGGTTTATATGTGTCCATTTCATTTGAAAGTATTTTATCATCTTCACATATCCCAATACCAAAGGTATGTGCTGTGCTTTCAATTCCAAGTACTATCAATATAACCACCAAAATGCAATCATTGCACATAAATTATAAAGAAAATGAATTAAAATACAAGGCAGGATGCTTTTAGTATTTTTATAAATATATGCAAGTATTATCCCCATTCCAAATGTTCCAATTATTTGTGTGTAAGATCCATATGCAAAATGGGCAAGTGCAAAAATAATTGATGAAATCAAAATGCCAAATTTTTGTGTTAAAAAACCACGGAAAAACAATTCCTCGCTCACAGGGCCTATAAAAATAGCTGCAAATATCACAAACGGAGTGAAACTTTCTATTTTTTCAATTGTTTTATATTGGTCCGAAATTCCAAAAAAATTCAAAATAATCCCAAGCATAAAAAGATAAGCAATTATTTCAAAAAACCCAAGAAAAGTAAATTTTATTGTATTTTTCAAATCATAGCCAATTCCCAGGCTTAAAAAAGTGATTTTAATATTTTTTTTATACAAAAATCCAAGAGATAAAAAAATAATGAAAAAATGGAGCAAAATTACTCCCATATTCAAATCTAGAATTCCTAAAAAAGATCCAATTATATATAAAACAAGAAGTAAAAAAGAAATAATAAAAAATGTATAATTAATTATCTCTTTTCGTAATAACCGCATCGTCCGCATGAAACCCTGTTTTTGTGTTCTGCAAGTTTTACTCCGTCGCCGCATTTCGGGCAGGATCTTCCAGCCTTATATTTATATGGTTTTTTTTCTTTCTTTGCCTTTGGTTTTTTTTCTGCCTTTTTGTCTGCCATTTATGTTCACCTTATTTTTTTGCATTTTTCTTTTTCTTTTCTTTTTTTGGCTTTTTTTCTGCAAGCTTGTCTCTTGCCATTAAATGGCGCGGCTCTGATTTTTTCATTGTTTCTGCATCATTGTATATATGAAGCGTTACATTTATTTTTGTAGAACCATAGCTTGTTTCAATTTTTGAAAGAACGCTTAATTGCGGGTTTGCCCCGATTTTTGTGCAGATCTCTTTTTTAATTTCTTCTCTTTTTGGAGTAGGTCCGGTAAAAGAAATTATTGCATTTGCTTCTTTTCTATCAAATAATGCGTTTTTTGTTTCTTCTATTTTTTCAAATTTCATTTTATTTCACCTTATTCTTTCAAATTTTCTTTTTCCCATGCATTGCATTACTTCTGCTTCTTTTCCTGCTTCAGCTCCAGGTGCTACTTCTGCTGGCATTTCAATATCATATGTTTCATATGTTTGTGCGTCCATTACATTTGCAACTGTTCCACTTACTGAAAGAATTTGAACAGTTCTTCTTTCAATTACAGGGATTTCAACATCTCCATCGCTTGGGGTTAATGTTATCTTTTTCTGGCCGTCAAATACTCCAATTCCTGTAATTCTCATTTTGCTTGAACCATGCTTTCCAGGTTTTGATATTTCTATCTGAACTACCTTGCAAGGAACATCATCTATAATCATGTGCCTTCCTTCTTTTATGTCTTTTGCTGAACCAAATGTCTTTTCTACCATTAAAACACCATTATTAATATTTAGTTTATGATAATTATAAGGATAGGTTTTATAAAGATTAACCCTTTTGATTTTTTCACCTTTAAAATGCAAATCCTTTTAATTATCCGTTATTAATTTAATTTATGATAATAGATAGCCATTTCCACATTGATTCTTTTCAATCATTTTCAAAACCCAAAGGAATCTTTCCGGTTTTAATTGGTTATTCTCATAAATCAAATATAAAGACAGCAGAATTTGGCGAAAAGTTAAGCCTTCCTTATGTTCTTGGAATTGCACCGCAAACTGCAATAATTGAAGGAATTGAAAATCTTGATGAATGGGTAAAATTCATAAAATCAAAAAATCCAGTTGCAATTGGAGAAATCGGCCTTGATTTTCACTATGCAAAAACAGAAAAAGAACTAAAAGCAGAGCATTTGCTATTTGAAAGAATGCTATCTCTCTCAGAAGAAATGAAAATTCCTGTAGTAATTCATTCAAGAAAATCCGAAAATGAGGTATTTAACATACTTGAAAAAAGAGAAAAAAATAATTTCTTGATGCATTATTATTCTGGGGATTATTCTCTTGCAAAAAAAATCATTGATTTTTGTGGCCTGATTTCAA
>CAZLIX010000029.1:0-10809 GCA_964559795.1 Microcaldota archaeon | reverse complement strand
GAATATGCGCCTCGCATGGCCCTACTCTGTCAACTGCTTCAAGCGCTGCTGCAATTATACAAGTTTCAACCATATCAAGGCTGCTTGGTATTTTTATTATTGCATCTGTTATTCCGCTTTTTGCATTTGGATTTTTATCTACTTCAATTCTTCCGATTCTCCCGTTTTTTTGAAGGTCGCGAAGATCCAAATCTTCTCCTAAAAGCCCTTCTGTCTGCCCAAATATTGCGCCGACTATATCAGGCTTATCTACAAGACCTTCTACTTTTACATTTGCATAAACTAAATATTTTACAGTATCTATATATGTTTTACCCATTGTTCTCACCTATATATTTATCATATTTTCTTTTTATATCCTCAAAATACTTGATTCTAAGGATTTTTCCAAGTTCTTTTCTTGTCCAGACATCTGGGCTTAAACCCATACTCCAAAGCTCTTCTTGAACTTTTTTGCATAAGATATTTCCCTTCCTGTCAAGGTCAAAAAGAACAACAATATTTTCTTTTTTTTCGAGTTTTTCAAAAACTCTTTTTTTTCCAACTACTTCGATAGTATTTATTATTCCAAGCTCCAAAAGAGCAGAACTGTCCCTTTTTCCTTCCACTAAAACCACGCTTTCTTTTAATTTATCGATTATTTTTTCAAGATTTTTCATTCTTGCACAACCCATCAAGCCGATGCAGAATTTCAGTTTTTGTGCCTTCAATTTCTATGGTTTTGTTCCTGCTTGTAAATCCTGAAATTAAAGATACCTTTAATCCAAGTTTATCTGAAAGCGCTTTTTCTAGTGCCAGATTTGCTTTTCCTTTTTCTGGTTTTTGCGTAATTTTTATACTATATCCTTTATCCGTCTTTCTTACTGCAAATTCTTTCGAATTTGGTATCAGACGTACATTAAACCTCATTGGTTATTTCTCCATGGGTCCATTCGAAAATTAAGTAGGATTGTGCTGCACGCTGTTGACCGATCCATCATCATTTTACTCCGGTGGCCATCCGCGTGCAGCATGAACATTATTTTAGTTTTGCCTTTTCTTCTATTAAATCAACTACTGCAGGAAATATTGAAATTATATCTCCCTGAGTTATTATACCAACAAGCTCTTTTTTTTCATTTATTACTGGTAATCTTTTTATGCTATGCCTTTTCATTGCCTTTGCAGCCTCCTCCAATGTAGCCTGAGGCTTTATTACAATTATAGGGGAATTCATAACCTCGGATGCGATTGTTTTTTCAGGATTTAATTTTCCTGCGATTACTTTGTGCACCAGATCCCTTTCGGTTATTATTCCTTCGGCTTTCTTGTCTTTTGTAATTACTATTGAGCCTATTTTGTATTTTTTCATAAGTTTTGAGACAGAATATATTGTATCTGCTTCTTTTGATGAAATAACATCTTTTTTCATTATGTCTCCTACTTTCAAATCTGAACCCATAAGATAAATTTAGAAAGAAAGAGTTTAAAAACTACGCTCTTTTTACCTTTTTTGCCCTGTCTTTTCCAATAAATGAAGAAATAAAACCTTTTATTTCAAGATTTTCAAGAATGGTTCTTATTTCCCTCTTATCATTATCTATTTTATTATAAAGAATTGAGGTCGAAATCCATTCTTTTGGTATTTTTTCAAGAATCTGCTGCTCATTTTTTGAAAGAGAGTTGGCCTTTTCAGACTCGATTAATGAAAATATCTGTTTTTTTGAGTTCTCTACATCTAAAAGAGTTATTTTTTTTGAATCATTTTTTTCAGCTTCTTTTGATGCCATATGTAAAAGCTTTATTCCAAGCCTAGCATCTCCCATATTTCTTGCGCTAAAGCCTGCGCAGGCGCCAATTATATCCTCATCAAAGGTTCCAAATGCAAGGCCAAGGCTTGCTCTTTGCCTTATAATTTTACGCAATTCCTCTGGCCTGTATGGCACAAACTGTATTGATTTTTGAACAAATGAACTTTTTATCCTCCTATCGAGCTTTATTGAAAATTCAGGCTCATTTGTAATGCTTATGCATTTTATTTTTCCACCGTTTATCTCTTCTATGCGAAGAAGATCATAGAGAACCTTATCTTCCTTTCTTTTTGCAAGAAAATCAATTTCATCAAGTATAACAATTGGTGTTTTATTTTCTTTTAATGATGAATTTGAGATTATTTCAACCAGCTGGTCTGGGGCAAGCCCCCTTCTTGGGACAAATTCATCTAAAGAATATGCGATTTGATTTAAAACAGAAAACCTTGTAGAAAAAACACAACAGTTGATATATATCCCTTTTATTTTTTGGCTGTAATTTTCAAGTTCAGATAATACATATTTTGCGCAGGTTGTTTTTCCAGTCCCTGTCGGCCCATATAAAAGAATGTTTTCCCCTTTTCCTTTTATTGTTCCTTTTAATGAAAGGGCTGCCTCATTTATTTCTTTTTCCCTGTGAAAAATTTCATTTGGCATAAATTCCGGACTAAACACATCCTCACTTTTTATTATAGAATTATTTTCTTTTATGGAATCGAAAAGATTCATAAAAAAGTAAGGCATAATAAAATTAAAAAGATATGTTTGGGTTTATTTTACTGCAAGATATATTGCCTCATTATTAAATTCCCAAAATTTATCAATTCTTGAAAAGTTACAATTTTTTAAAAGTTTAAACTGTTCTGAAAGTTTCATAGGCAAATCTTCGTTAAACGCATGTTTAATCCAAATTTTCAATTCTTTTCCTGCAAGGTTTTTCATAAGATAATTTTTATAAATTTCCTTATATTTATCATCGATTTCTTTTGTTTCTCCCAAAAAAAAATCCGCATTTATAAAAATTCCGCCTTTTTTTAGAGAATTATAAATATTTAAAAAAAGTTTTTCTTTTTTTTCATGTGAAATATTATGTATTGCAATTGCAGATATTACTACATCATACTCTTCTTTTGGAAAATTAAAAGTTGTGAAGTCAGCGCATATTAGCTCTTTATTTTGAAATTCCTTAAGGTTTTGATTAGATTTTAAAATCATTTTTGGTGAAAAATCAATTCCAATTCCTTTGCAATTTTTAAATTTTTTAAATGCCAATTTCATGCCATGTCCTGTTCCGCATCCAAGATCGCAAATAATAATTGGTGAATTGACATCAGATGGAATTAAAGAGATTATTTTATTGTGGAGCTCATCATTTTTCATAACGACCTTATCTGAAAGAGTATCATAATCAGAAATTTTTTTTGAAAAATGATTTCTTATAAGATTCATAAAAAAATATAGATAAATAGAATTTAAAATCTGCACCTCTCAAAAATAGATATGGATATTGGAAAGATAAGAAAGGATTTTCCTATTTTTAAAAGAAAAATAAATGGAAAACCCCTGATTTATTTTGATTCTGCTGCAACAAGCCAGAAGCCAAAACAAGTAATTGATAAAATATTGGAGTATTATACTAATTATAATGCAAATATATTGAGAGGATCGCATACCCTTGGCACAGAGGCAACAGAAGAATATGAACGCACGCGGAAAAAATTAAAGGATTTTTTATGGGCAAAAAAGAAAAATGAGATAATATTTACAAAAAATTCTACAGAAAGCCTGAATCTTATAATGTATTCCTGGGGAATGAAAAATATAAAAAGAGGGGACAAGATTGTTTTATCTGCAGTAGAGCATCATTCAAACCTAATCCCATGGCAGTATCTTGCGAAAATAAAAGGAGCAAAATTGGAATTTTTAGAAGTAGATGAAGAGGGATTTCTTATAGAAGGAGAAGAAGAAAAAATAAAAGGCTCAAAAATGATCTCCTTAGCCCATATTTCAAATGTTACTGGAGTAATTTTTAATATAAAGGAAATATGCAAAATTGCAAAAGAGAACGATTCGATTTCAATAATTGATGCTTCCCAGAGCGTTCCACATATTAAAGTAGATGTTCGCGATATTGACTGCGACTTTTTGGCATTTACCGGCCATAAAATGCTTGCGCCGGCCGGAACTGGCGGATTATATGGAAAAGAAGAAATCCTAAATGAAATGGAACCTTTTTTATATGGAGGGGAAATGATAAAAAATGCAAAACGAAATGAATGCAAATGGAATGAACTTCCTTATAAATTTGAGGCCGGCACGCCAAATATAGAAGGGATAATAGGGCTTGGGACTGCAATAGATTATTTAAATAAAATAGGGATGGATAACATAAGATCTCATGAAAAGAAAATTACAAAATATGCAATGGACTGCATAACACAAATTAAAGGCTTAAAAATTATAGGCCCAAAAAAATATTCAGAAAAAAAGGCAAGTATACTTTCATTTAACATTAATGGATATCATGCACATGATATCGGGGCTTTATTAGATAATGCTGGAATTGAAATAAGAACCGGATACCACTGCGCCCAGCCAATCCATGAAAAATTAAAAATAAATTCGAGCGCAAGGGCAAGTTTTTACATATATAATACAATAGAGGAAATTGAAAAATTTCACACAGAACTTTTAAAAATTTCTAGGCTATTATAAATAATATACTATAATAAAATATTTTAAAGGGAAGATAAGTATTTAAAATAATAATGCAGAAGATAGAAAGAGGCGAGAAAAAAATGGAAAATAAAATGTATTCATATGGCGCAATAGGCGCTTGTGGTCTTGGCGCTTTTCTTATGATTATAGATCAGAGTTTTATTGGTCTTCTTGGAGGAATAATCGCAGGTTTTGGAGCGATTTTTTCTGTACTTTTAATGAAATACGGATATATTATAATGCCTCTTATAACAAAACAATCTTCAATAACATCTTATACTGATGGAGCTTATGAAATACCACCAGGCCAGGATGTGATTGTAAAAAAAATAGGGGAAGAATATTATGCTTCCTGTTTTTTAGGAATGAAGATATATGAATCATCCACTGAGAAAAGTATTGACCAGAATATGATGTATAATGAATATTTTGAAAGAGCCATTTCAAATATGAAATATGTAACGAAAATTTCATATCTTTTATATGTAGAGGATATAAGCAAAAAAAGAAAAAATCTTGAAACAAAAAAGGCAGAAGCACAATTGCGCCTTGGAAGAGAACGAGAAAAAACAGAGCCAGACGTTTTAAAAATTGAAAGATATGAGCGGGAAATTGTTGCATTAAACCATGAAGTAGATAAAATGATCAGGGGAGAAAAGCCTATGGGGATAATTGCATCTTGTATGACATCCTCAAAGGGAGTTAGCAGAGAAGCTGCAATTGCAGAGGCAAAAGCGCAGGCAAGAGAACTAAAAACTCTCCTTTCAAATGCATTAAATGTTGAAGTTGAGCAATTAACTGCAGATGAAATGCTAAAATGCTTTGAATGGGAAAGATTTTTTCCATCTTCAGGGCATGAAATAGAAAATAGGATGGTTTAGAAATGGGAAAAATAACATTAAACAAAATATCAAACAAGTCTGTTTCAAAAAGAAACATATTGGTGCATCCTCCAGAGCCTCCAATTGAAATATTATGTGATGAACCTGAAAATTCTATATATGTTGGAAACACTGAAATGTTAAATGTCCCATTTTACTGGAATTTTAAAAATGTTGCAAATCCACATATTGCAGTTGTAGGAATAAGTGGAAGTGGTAAAAGTTATTTTATAAAAACATTTCTTTTAAGGTCATCTTTTGTATGGAATTCAAATGCAGTGATAATTGATTGGGCAGGAGAATATAAACAATGGGTGCAAAGCGCAAACGGAAATATACTTTCACTTGGAAAAGGCTCTTATTTAAACCTCATGGATACTGGAGGTATGAAACCGTATGACAGAATAAAGCAGATAATTAGAACGCTTGAACTTTTAACGGATATTGGAAACTACCCAGAGCAAAAGAGATAAACCGAAGAGGCGATTGAAAAGGCATATTTACAGGAAAAATTCAGGCTTGATGTTATTGAACAAAAAGATGAGCTTGGAAAGCCGCTTGAACCCCCAACTTTAAAATCAGTTGTAAGAATTCTTGAAGAAAAGGCATCTCTTGGAACATATGAATTTCCAGCAGAAATTGAAAATGCATTATATCGTATTAAAAAATTTACAAAACCAGGAGAGGATTATTTTTCAAGGAAAGGAACAGTTAATCTTGGAAAACTTATCACGTCAGGGCTTGTTGATATAGATCTTTCAGGGCTTCCTGATGAAACTACAAGGGCGCTTGGGGCACTTACTATTTTGCAGTTTATAAAAGAAAAAATGAGGGCATCTGGATGGAGTGCTACAAAAGGAATACGGCTTATTGTTGTTTTAGATGAGGCATGGAAAATATCAAAAGAAGACACAAGCGATGCTGTAATGATCGTAAGAGAAGGGCGAAAATATAATTTTTCAATGGTTATTGCAAGCCAAAACCCGACAGATATAAGCGAGGCAATTTTTAGCAATGTCGGAACAACGTTTATTTTAAAGGTAAAATTTGAAAAATACCTAGACTATCTGCAAAAGACTCTTAATTTCAGCAATTTTATGAGGGAAAAAATAAGTACATTTGGAGTTGGGCAGGCGGCTATAAATATGGCATTTACAACGCCAACACAATATCCTTCAACATTTCTTTTGAAAAAAATTGAAGGTGAAGAGCCAAAGGTGGAATATTTCATAATGCTGGAAAGTATACTTACTGCCCAGCAAAAAAGAGAGGATACTATGGCAAAAAGCATATCATTTGAAAAAGACGGGATAAGAAGAAAATTTATAGAATATGGCCTTTCTGAAGAGAGTATTGTCGAGCTTATGAAAACATTTGATAAAAACAATAGAAGAATGGACATAATATTATTTGTAATGTTTCTTGAAAGATCCGGAATGAAAAGAAAAAGGATAACTGAGTTAATGCAGGAATTTGGAATTGATGATTCAACAATAATCAATATTTTTATTGCAGTTGATAAAAAGCGGCAAGAGTATGCAGGAAAAGAGCTTACGCAGATAGTTTTAGAGGATTAGCAGGTGTGATATATATGAAAAAAAATGAAAACATCGTTGGAAAAAATGTATGTATTATTTCAAAAAAAGAACTTACAAAAGAAGAGCTCAGTCTTGCAAAAAAAATAAAGGATGATGCAATAATAAAATTTATACGCAATATGAAAAAAAAACTTAATATGGAAACTGGGAATGTGCTTTATGTAAGCCAGACTAATCTTGCAGAACATGAAAAAAGAAGAAAATCTTTTGAAAAGGGGCTTTTGATATCGACAATACTCGCTGTTCTTGTATTTTTCGGGCTTGTTGTCTTGCCAATAATTTTTACGCAAAACATAAATATAGGATCTATTATTTTAGGTTTAATTCTTGCGATAATAATGATTATATTTTTTGGGCTAATAAAATACACGCCAGAACTTGAAAAGTGATTTTTATGATAGGAATCCCATTAAAAGAAAAAAAAGAGGCTGAAAAAAAGCCAATGATAGATAGTTTTAAGGTTGGTGGAAAATTAAGAACTAGTTTAAAAGAGCTTTCAGAAAGATTATCCGCAGTTTCATTTCTTGAGGTTGCACTTGAAAACGATGCTATAAGCTGCGCGTATATTGAAAGTAGGGATATAAATAATAATCCTTACCTTTTTTCACTTATAAAAATAAAACAGGATGAAATTTCAATTATTTATTCTGTCCCAAAAACAACTGCACCGAAAAAAAGAAGAATGGATGTCATACGGCAATTTCTAAATATACTCAGTCTTATAAGCGAGGATTATTTTGTGGATGCACGGATAGTGAATAATCTTATTGAAAAAAGCCTAAAAGATATAGAAGAATTGATAGATAAAAAAACAGCAGAGCTATATGTTGAATATGACACATTGAAAAATGAAAATTTAATACTTTCCAAAAAATTGACAGTTCTTGAAAAAGAAATAGAAGAACTGCGGTCAAAAAATTATGAATTGCGGGAAAAAAATGAAAGAGACGAAATAAAAATAAGAAAATATGAAACGCCTTCTGATGAAACATTGCGCGTAAAAGTAATGGAATGGATAAAAGACCACCGCGGTGAAATCAGCATATCTGATTTTGTTTCTGTTTATTTAAAGGGCAATGACTCTGGCGAACAGAGAGTTGAAAAAATACTTGATGAATTGACAAAGGAAGGATATCTTAGTAGTATCTAAATGAGGATTAAAAATGGTCGATGTAAAAAAAATAAAGATAAGCAAGGCAAAATACGGCTTCGATATAAATAAAAGTTACGAATACAAAAAAAAATTTAAGATGATTGAAAAAAATCCTTTTGAAGAACTAATTTTAAGAATTGGAAAGAAATTTTCAAAAAAAGAAGAACCACAAAAAAAACTGCAAAAATCTGAAAAAAAAACAAATATATTATTTTTTGCATTGCTTGGCCTGATAGTTATACTTGGCGGAATAGGATTATGGATATTTACAACAATTTCTTCAATAGATCCGATTGAACCTGAAATTGAATACACAAATCTTGAAATTATGGCGCTTGGCGGAGAAATAATAACATATGGAAGCAAAACAGACAAACTATATGTAGGAAGAATTGACTTAAGCCAATATGTAAATGGATTTGATGAAGCAACTCTTACAATAAAAACATATGATCAGGAACCTCCATACCAAGTATATATATTAGATGAACCGCGGGAAGAAAGCCAAACTGAAAGCTACGAGGAATTCAGGGCATCTTTAAATGAACTTTTAAAAAAGAATGGGATTTCACTTGTTTCAATAGATTATGGTGATCTTGAAACCATTTCAAAAGGAGCAATAGTTATTGTTCCAAGCGGAAGAATACCTGAAAAAATGATATCAAACGGCCCTGGAAGTATAGATGAAATGTTGAAAAGGGGCGCAGATATTTTATATATAGGACAAAAATTTGATAAAACAGGAAATTATGTTGATGAATACAACCAGGTGAAAAATATAGGGGATTATGCAAAAAACATAGCAATAGAATTTGAAGAAAAAAGCCTTGTCACAGGGCTTGAAAATTTATACTCCCCACAATATATCGCAAAAGGAAAACCGGACAAATATACCAATTTTATAATATATGAATCAGTAAGCGTCATTAAAAATAATTTAGGGGCAGGGCATTTAATAATTATTCCGCAAACTCTTGATGCAGGATGGAGAAAATGCAGCAACTGTGCGGCAACAGACATTGCAAGAGTACTGCTTGAAAATAAATGGCTTGAAGAAACATCGACAAAAACATATTCTGTTTTACAAGGAGATGAAACAATAATAAAAAGCTATTTTACAGGACCAATAGCGCAAAATAAAGCATATATTAAAATAGATGTAATAGGCAAGAAAAATAATAATTATATTAGAAAAATAACCTATCTTGAAGCAGATAAATTAACCTTTGGAGAACTTTATGTGCAGGATGGTGCAAGCATACTTTCAAGCTCAATTAGCAAAAATCCGATAAGAGTAAAAACAGATCTTCGTGAAAAACAATTATCATATATTTATCCAAGCATATCCATAATACAAGATGGGGTTGAAATTGAAAAAAAAGAACTTACTAATATAAGGATAAGCACAATATCTGAATCGGATTTTGATGTTTTAATTGATACACTTGGCGGTGAGCACACAGCCAAAATAATTGATGAAAATGGAAATGAATACGCAAAAGGGTATTTTATAGCAGAAGAATTAGATATAATTCTTGATTCTGTAAAAGATAACGTATTTGAATTTTCATTTAAAATAAATGAAGATCCGAAAATAATAAAAGAAATAGAGGTAATTGTAGACGGCGGAAAACTTGGAAAATACAAATATTCTGATGCTTCTAAAATTTTAATAGACTTAAAGCCGGCACTTGGTATAAACCAGCTTTCAGAAGGAGAACATATCTTTGAATTTAATATTGGAGAAACAAAACAAAATTATGTCTATGGGGCACCTAAAGCAGAAACTATTTTTACAAGCCCTTTGTTTTTCGGGACGCTGATTTTGGTTTTTGCAATACTTGGAATCGGTACATACCTTGCATCACAAAGAAAACCGGAATATTATCTTGATGTTCCTGATTTTCCACCATCAGATTTTATAAAAGTAGGAGTAAATGAAAAATTTGTTATAGATATTTTTGAAAAAGAAAATAAATACCATAAGTGGAATAATGTACCGCTTACCCTTTCTGAAATTTCAAACGGGTTCAAAAAAACATTTCACAATGGAAGAAACCTATATGCAAGCGATTATAATATAAGTTATATACTTGAAAAACTTGTGAAAAAAGGGGTTTTGATGCAAGATATGGAGTATTATTGCCCGGTGGAATGGACCAATGAATTTAGCATGAGGTATTTATGTATTTTCAGAAAGGTAAGAGATATTTGTGTTGTAAATGGGGTTCCATTTACAAAAAATATGGAATCTTCATTATGTGACAGTATAATTACAATACTCGGGCAACAGTTTTACCTGCATATATGGGAAGAAAACAAAACAGGCCAAATAATAAAAAAAGTTTTGAAGAATATACCAAACGGGATAAATATATTTCTTGTTAAAGACAAATATGAAAAAAACAGGCTTCTTGAGATAATAAAATCTCCTTCAGAAGCACTTGCAATTGTAAAACTAGAAAATGAAACAAAAACAATTGAAACGATAACACTAGACGAATTCGAAAAAATGATTAATGAGATGAAATCATAGATTCGTATAGATTTAAAATTTTTTTCGAAGAGAGATCTACTGAAAAATCATATTTTTCGTTTTTTATATTATTTTTAAGCTGTGCATTATTTTTTATTGCTAAAATTATTTTTTGTGAAAAATCAAAGTGGTC
>CAZLIX010000028.1:0-11334 GCA_964559795.1 Microcaldota archaeon | reverse complement strand
CACAAGGGCTCGATTTTGATATAATGCTTGAAATAAAAGATAAGGAAATAAGCGCCCTTAAAGGTTTAAAAATATTAAATAGAAATATAAAGATATGAAAATTGGAATACAAAATTTAATTATTTTCGTATCTATAATCTCACTAATACAAGCATTACTAGTGATTAACGGCCTTTTAGAACCAATTTCTTCATATTCGTATGGAAACTTATTTTTTTCATTGTTGCGTTTTGTGGCAGTAATTTATTCAGGGGCTATTGCAATAAATTGGAAAGATGCAGTAAAAAAAGGCGCATTGGTTTCTTTTTTCGGGTCATTTGTTTTGATCTTTTGCGCTTTTTTAAGCAGTATTTTTTTAAAAATCCCATTGATTGGAATTCTCGTTTCAGGATTAGAAATAATAACATTAACGCTTCTTTTAATTCTTATCCAAAATATAATTATTGGAATCATATTTTCATTAGCAGGATATTTTATCAATTGCAAGTTAATACAGACTAATAACAAAACTAAGAAAATAAAAAACCTTTAAAAAGTAATTATGGAAAGATATAACAAAGAGAGGTTTAATATAATGGAAAAAATAATTGTATATTCAACGCAGGTTTGCCCATATTGCATTATGCTTAAAAATTTTCTAAAACAAAATAATATTTCTTTTGAAGAAGTTGATTTGACTGAAAATAAAAAATTAAAAGAAGAGATATTTGAAAAAACAGGGCAGATGGTAGTGCCAATAACTAAAATAGGCGAAGAGTATATAATTGGATATAATCTTAAAAAAATAAAAGAAATTTTAAAATTGTGATTAGGATATGATTGACTCGATAATAGATCAAACAAAAGACTTTCTAAAGGATAAATTTAACTTGTATTTAATAATATTACTTTTAATTATTGGAATTGGAGTTTTAGCTTTTGATTCCGGATCGTTTGAAAATAAATCATCGGACAAATTAGTAGTTAATTATTTTTATCTCCCAACCTGCCCACACTGTGCTGAACAAAAACCGATTATACTTGAAATTGAACAAGAAAGAAAGGATATAGAAATAAGGTATTATGATGCATCTACTTCGGAGGGAAGCCGTATTTTTTATGAGCTTGCATCAAAAGCAGAAATGGATCTTTCAACTCTTGGAGTTCCAACGACATTTATAGGAGGCCATCCGCTTGTAGGAGTTCATTCAAAAGAGGAAATACTTGAAAAAATAGAATATTGCCAAAATAATTGCACAAATGAAATGATTACGGAAAAGGAAACACAAGAACTTTCAACAAACCTTAAAGAATTTGACCTTCCTTTTATTGGAAAAACTGACCTTACAACCTACTCTCTTCCATTACTTGCGATAACACTTGGTTTAATTGATGGTTTTTATCCTTGCGCTCTGTGGGTTTTAGTTTATTTATGTGCTCTTGTGATGAATTTAAATGACAGGAAAAAAATATGGATAATTGTTGGAAGCTTTGTATTCGCATCAGGTGTTTTATATTTCCTTTTTATGACTGCATGGCTTAATATCTTCCTTTTAATAGGATATTTGAAAATAGTCACGATTATCGTTGGGGTTGTTGCACTTGGAGGAGGAACTCTAAGCATAAAGGAATATTTAACAACAAAAGACGCACTTGCATGCAAAGTTGGAGATGAAGAATCCCACAAAAAAACCGCAAAAAAAATAGAAAATATTATTTCTGGAAATATTTCTATTGGTCTTATTGTTTCAATATTTGCACTTGCGCTAGTAGTCAATTCTGTAGAATTTGTATGCTCTGCTGCAATTCCTGCAATATTTACTCAGGTTTTAGCCCTATCAGAAATATCAGGGCTTGAATATTACGAATATATTGCATTATATGTCTTATTTTTTATGCTAGATGATTTAATCATTTTTGGTTTAGCTGCATTTGCAGTCTCAAGCATTGGGATTGGAGAAAAATACGCAAGATATTGCAAGCTTTTTGGAGGGGCAATACTTTTTATTTTGGGATTGATGCTTTTATTTGCGCCAAATCTTCTGGCTTAGTTTATCTTAGAAAAAAAATAGCAGGACTAATCTTTAACAGCTTCAATCTTGCCTGCAACTTCTCTAAGCATTTTTGCAGTTTCCAAAAGTTTATTTACAAATCTCTGCTGTGTTTCAGCTGTGAGCATACTGGCGAATCTTTGACTGACGTCATTTGCCATAGCTTCTAATTGCTGTGCCATTTGCACCAATAATTTTGGATTTGTGACTTTGGCAAGCACTTATTTTTGTATTTCGATCAGCAGCGCAGTCACTTTGCGACCAACCAACGCCACCCCAGAGACATCGGACCAATAGGTACTCGCATTGACGGAACGCCTCCTGCCACAGAAGTAGTCTACGTCGCGAGCAAAAGAGCCGTGCCATCCCGTAGAACCATTATCAAATTCATTATCGTGTCTTACATAAGAATATCTTGCATCTGGCACGTCGCTTTTTGACGGTAGTGTTTTAAGCGGATAACCATCAACATCAGTCAACGCCCAAACTCTTGGTCTCATAATATTTACCATTTTAACATCGATTGCTGGATCAAAATCAGAGGTTACTGAAACCACTGACCTTGTTTCATCAACATCTCTTATTTCTAGTTTTTCAATTGGTATAACACCCATACCGATGGCCTTTCTTAAACTTATAGTTTCGCCATTTACTTTTACAGGAACATCGGGAATTTCTAAAACTCGGGAAACATTATCTTCAACATAAATTAGCTGATTTCCTAAAGGAATTGATGCCTTTTCAAATCCTTTTGGATAAAATCCGTATTCTTTTGTTCTCCACCAATTATTTACATTAATTGATAGAGATGCACCAGATTGAATGGATTGATCGTGCTCTTTAACTGACATTATGCCTTCACTTTCTGGAAGATAAAGACCACTTTTATGAAGGTTAAACATCTGTTTTTGAGTAAAGGTACCTTCCAATGACCTTATTTGCCTGCCGTCAGGTAATTTATTATTAACTTGAACACTCGCTATAGATACACCTCTGATTAATGTTAATTATATATTAAGAGTATTAACCTTTAAAAACCATATGATATCACATAATTAAATTGTATAAATAATATAAAATTAAATTAAAAAAAATATGCAAGGGAAGAGATTTGAACTCTTGCAGGCCTAAGCCACTAGGCCCTCAACCTAGCACGTTTGACCGGTCTCCGTCACCCTTGCATGATAAAAATTATAATAAATTTAATTCTTCTCTTCTATCTATTATTTCTTCTGCATCTTTTCCAGTTCCAATTAATCCAACTGGAACGCCTAATTCTTTTTCAATTAATTTAACAAATTGCTGCGCTTCATTAGTAAGCTTAGAAAAGCTTTTAATCCCTTTATTTTGCGGAAATTTTACATCAAGTTTAGTAAGCGCGATGATGTCTGCAGAATTTATTCTTGCAGATAATCTTAAATCATCAAAATGAAGTTCTTTTGAAATTCTTCTAGGTCTTCCTGTAACTGTTCCAAATTCCTGATAGCCAAGTTTTTCTGCTTCCTCTCTTGAAATTTCACCTTCAAAAGGCCCGTTTCCAACGCGTGTAGTATAAGATTTTATAACCATTATTACATGATCTATATCTTTTGGCCCAAGACCAACATCAGCTGCAATTGTGCTTGCAGAAACATCTTTTGAAGTAACAAAAGGATATGTACCATATAGATTAGATAACATAAATCCTTGGGATCCTTCAACTAAAACATTTTTGCTTTTATGGACTTCTTTTGGAACGTCTACTAAATATTTTTTCAATTCGGAAAAATCCTGCGCCAATTTTGCAGTTCTTGTAACCCTCTCTTTCATTGCAGGACCGCATCCTGTTTTAGTTGTTCCGATTTTTGCTGAGTTTTCGCTTTTTGAATCTTCTTCAATGCATTCTTTTGTAATTATTGTGCATCTCTTGTCTATAAATGCCCTATTTTCCACTTCAAGGCTTTTCATTTCGTTTATGAATACCTCGGGATTTACCAAAACTCCTGCTCCAATCATTATTTTTGCCTTATCATAGACAAACCCCCCAGAAAGCATTCTCATTGGATATCTTTTTCCTTTGTACCATACTTCATGGCCTGCATTTGGCCCAACTCCGCCTCTTGCAACAATTTCAGGTTTATCGTTTAACGCGATATGCGAAATTATTTTTCCTTTTCCTTCATCGCCATATTGGCCGCCAACAAGAACTATTCTTGACATATTATTCACCTTGTTCTTTATCTATAAATTCTTTTATAACACTAATGCATTCTCTTAATACTGTTTTATAATCTATTTTTACTGTGCATCCTGCTGCCTTTTCATGGCCTCCGCCAACACCATTTAGCCTTTTTCCAACCTCAATCATTACTTGATTCATCGGAATTGTCATGTGCTGGCTTGCCCTTGCAGAGGTTCTTGTCTCATGATGCTTTTCGCTTGCAATAAATACGAAATCGCATACATCAGAAAGAATTGTTGCTGTTTGGGATTCATTTATCCCTATATGGGAAGTTGCAATCAAATATCCCTTATATTCAATAAATTCATTTCTTTGCATTGCAATTAAAATCGCCTGCCTCCTATCTATTGGCTCTCTTGGATAAGCATATTTAAATAATGTATTATAAGTTACATTTGAAAGTGTGATTAATTTTGAGATCTTATCAAAAGTATCTGGATCTGAATTTTTGAACCTTGCAGTATCTGAAATTATTCCAACCCCCAGAGCAAATGCAGTCGTCTTATCTATTTTTTCTAATAAATCATAGATTATTTCAACATTTGAAGGGGCCTTGTCATTGATTATTTCAAATTCTGCATTTATATTTTTGCTTTCAAGCTCATGATGGTCTATTAATAAAACAATTTTCCAGTTTTTTGCGTCCTTTATTAGATGATATGAATTTGTATCAACAATGACTAATCCATCATAATCTTCTTTTTTAAGATCAGATAATTGGTAATATGCCATTTGCAATTTTTCTATTAAAGGCTTTGTATCATCAGATGGCTTATCCTGCAATGCAATTGTAGGATTATCCAAAAGCCTTGAAATTGCATACATTGATGCAATTCCATCTGCATCACAGCTTCTATGCGTTGCTATAACTAATTTTTTATTTTTATATTTATTTAAAAAAGAAGAAAATAATTCATTCACTGTGCTCCCTGCTGTAATTTTAATGATGCTTCAAGAGAGGTTCTAAGATCTGTTAATTTTGTTTTTAGCTGCTCTTCTTGTTTTGTAAGGCTGTTTACCCTTAATTCGGATAGTTTCTTTTTTTCTTCTAGATCTTTTATTGCGTGTTCTTTTGTTGTTTTTACCATTATTGCTCCTATTGATTTGAAAACTTCTTTTTCAGTTGTCTTATTTAATTCCTCTAATGCAAGATCGATTTCATTTAATTGCAATTGTAATTGCTGTTTTTGCATCATTGCCGACTGTAATTGCTTTTCCATATTTTGATATTGCATTAATTCCTCTTCAATCTGTTTGTCCATTTTCATTCCCTCCGTTTATTCCCTCTATAATTTGAAGATATCTTAAAAAAGAATTTGCAGTTGCCCTCATGGAAACCACGTCTCCTTTAATATCAATTATTAGAGTATTATCTTTTAAAGTAATTTTAGAAGAAAACCTTTTATTAATATTTGTTTCCTTTTCTAGTGCTATTTTTGCATCTTCTGCCTCTTTTTTATTTTTAAAATTATATTTTATTTCTATTGAGCCGTTCATTTTAATCAATTTGTATTTTTATTAATAAGAAGATAATTATTTATAGGTTATTCTTTCTTGAAACTTCTAAAAATGCCTGATTTATTGATCTGAAAAATAATTCCCTTATTTCTGGAGAAATCTCATTAAGGTTGAGCCCTCCATTATGATTGGGATTTGACAGTGATTCGATATAATTTATTATCAGTGATGTTTCTTCTAAAAAATCCTGCTGTCTCATATAGGTTTTCATTGAAACCCTGAAAAGCTCTGAGTAATTTTCCCTAAAAGAATCTATAAAATCTTCAGTTATGTGTATATTGTTTAGCTTAATTAGTTTTTCCAAATTTGATTGGGCTTTTCTTCCTTCAGAAAGCAATGAATTAAAACCTTTTCTGGAATCTTGCATAAATATTTAAGAAGATTTATCTTTTTATAGGTTTTGATAATATAATCCATTATTTTTTATCTTTTATAACTTTACCTATAGATTTATAACCTTTATCATTCTAATAATTATACCATAGTAGTATGGTGGTGTCTGGTGAAACAAAGACAAAATAAGATTATAGAAAGTAAATTGCAAACACCCAGACCTTCTTTTACTAAAAAATTATTAGATTCTACTAAAAATATAAGCTCTTTATTAAAAACTGCAGGTTTAATTTTAGCAGTTTCTTTTCTATTATATCCTAGGGATTCTTATTGCGAGGATAAGAAAGTAGAACCTGTTAATAATCCGATTACTGTTGCACAGATTTTGCCTACTTCAACAATAGCACAAGTTACAGCATCTTCAAAAGAAGATAAAATTGATTGGAATGATCCAAAATATAAAGATGTTTATACTATGGATTATTCTGAATTAGATAGCGCCATAAAGCAAACTATAAATAATCCACAGTGGGGGCCATTTACTTTTGTAAGGCAAGAAGGAGAACAGGAAAAAACATTTGGTGTTTCAGGAGTACTGTATAAACCCGGATTTGATTTAGAAGGAAATTTGATAGATCTTACTGGTTCATGGGTAGCGTTAGTTAAAGAAGTAGGAGGCTATAGATTAATTATAGATGAAACAAGCCATGTTTTAGTTCAAAATATTTCAGATGAAAAATATGTTGGTGTGCATTATACGGGGCTTAATGATAATTATCTTGAAATTCCACAAGAGGGAAATGTTTTTATGGTAATTCCAAGGCCTAATTTTAATGTTCCTGGAGTTAATCCAAATTTATTAGTTATTGCAGATATTGAAAGGATACATATAACATATTACAGCACTAAATATGAAAAATATGTTACTGGTTGTATTGGTAGTGATCTAGAGGATATCTCTAAATATAAAAGAGCTAAATTATATGCTAAGTATGAATATTTAGATGATGGAATTTATACTACTATTTTTTATGTTCAAGACTCTAAAAAGAAGCCCGAACTTATTTTTGGATTTTCTTTAAGAGAAGGGGACGAAAACTTAGGTGCAGCTTTTACAAGAATAAAGTATTAATAATCTTTTTATTTATAACTTATTTATGGCATATGAAGAAAAAACAAACGTTAAAAAAGAGCTTTATTCTAATTTTTTTAAAGAGACCTCTCTTAAACCTGAATATTTTACTAATAATGTATTAAATCAAAAAGGAATAAATTACATTAAATCCTTGGAAAATAAGCCAGATAGAACTGAAATTGAAAGTAAGCTATTTTTTTTACATTCAACAGCAGGTATAAATGATATTAAAAATTTAAATCCTCTTATTTTTACAGACATTAAAGTCTCGCGATCAAATGTAGAACAATCATTAGGTTATACCTTTAAATCAGATGCCGAATTTCAGAAATTTTCTGTCTTATTTATAACATCAAATTCATCTGGTTTGTCTTTAGAGCAATCTCAAAACATTTCAAATAAATTAGCCAATTTTTTCAATGAAAATGGAATTGAAAAAGAACAAGTTAAATCATTTTATGGCAGTAATGAAACGAAGGTTTTAACTCAGGTTTTTCTTGCTATGGATGTTTATATAAATAAAGGAGATATAAAGTCTGCAAAAAAAGTCCAAGAAAATTATAATAATGGAAATATTAAAAATTCAAGCGATCTTAAAAATATTACAGGCTCTGAAGTTTGGAATATTATAAATAAAAAAATGGCTGAAATTCAAGCAGCTCATTTATACCTATTTGATAGAATGTCTTTTTATAATCGAAATAGCGGGGTTCAAAAAGATGAAACTGTGTATTTGTTGAATCAAATACGGGATTTACATCAAAAAATAGGTCTTAATCTTGATTATTTAGAGAAAAAACTACATGAGAATGAAAAAGAGAAGGGCGAAAAAGAAAACGAAGAAGGAGAAAATTAATCTTACCTTCTCTTAATTTTATATAAACTATTCTTTTTTCTAAATAATTTATAAGTAAAGGTAAAAAATAATGTTTTATTCTAATAACCATTTCCACAATGGAATATATTTTATTTCATTTTCCTCTTTTTCAATATCCTTTGTAATTATAATTAAATCGCTTTCTGGATATTCTTTTTTAAATTCTAATAATCCTTTAGTTTCTCTTTCTGGGATATTATCATCATAGCTAACATTTACTGCGATTAAATGGTCATTCTTTACGATAAAATCAATCTCATTTTTTCCTTTCCAGTAATATATTTTTTTATTCCTTCTTTTAAGCTCTAAAAATACGCAGTTTTCTGCCAGCTTTCCGATATCTTTTGAAAATTTAAAGCTTACAGAACTCCTAATTCCATTATCTATGCAGTATACTTTTGATGCTAAGGTTTTCTGCTCTTTAAACGAATATGAAAAGTGATCAATAGTAAAAAAAAGATATGCATCTTTTAAATAAGATAAATATTCTTTTATAGTATCATATGAAATTTTTAATGAGTTTCTCAGATTTCTAAGTGAAATAAAACCAGTAAAATTAGTAGATAAAAAGACTGCAAGATCTTTTATTTTTTGCGAATTAATATTATGCCTATCAACGATATCTTTGTATAAAATATCATCAAAATATTGCTGTAAAATTTGAGATTTATAATTTTCAGGTTTATTGAATACCCCAGGAAAACCACCAATAAATAAATATTCTTCAAAATATTTTAAAAGTTCTAATTTTGTTTGATTTGTAATAAGATTTTTTATTATATTTTCTTTATTTATTTTAAGTTCTTTAAATGAAAGAAACTCTTCAAAACTTAGTGGAAAAACTTCAAAAGTAAGGTTTCTTCCTGTAAGCAATGTCGAGTATTCTTTTTTTAATAAATATGCACATGAACCTGAAATTATAAATTTATCATTTGTTTTAAGATCATATTGTTTTCTTATCCATGATTCCCAAAATTTTTTGTTATGGATTTCATCTAAAAAAATATATGCTTTGTCCTTTAAATTAATATTTTGCCTGTAAGCATTGCAAATATCTTCTAAACTATCATCAGTTAATTTTTTATCTTCAAGATTTACAAATAAAATTTGTTTTGGGTTTATCCCACTTAAAATTAGTTTATCAACAATTTGATACATTAATGTACTTTTGCCACAGCGTCTTACTCCAGTAATTATTGTAATTTCCTCAATTTTGACAGAATTTATTAAATTGGCATATCCTACTCTTTGATTCCCTTTTAGTTTTTCTATTGCTTTTGGGTTTTCCCACCACGGATTCCATTCAATTAATTTTTCTATTTCCATATGTTACATTATAATGTAGCAAATAATATATAAATGTTACGTTTTGGTGTAAATAATTTATTTTTTAAATAGTTTTTCATTTTTAAACTGTTTTAATTTGAATCCTCATTTTTAATTAAAAATATCGCATGCAATTTTAATTGCAAGATCAATATTACCTGAACTTAAAGCAGAAACGATTTTTATTTGGTCTTTATCCATTGCTTTTTGAAATGGTTTTGGTGCTTGTTCTAAAATAGGTTTAATTTGATGGTTTGCAATATTTAATGTTTGATCATTTATATCTTCTGCTGCGTTTGATTTTTGTTTATCTATATTATTAAGAACCGGCATAAATGAATTTAGAAAGATAAAGAATTAAAATCTATTCATTAATTACTGCAATTTGAGGTACACGAAGAGCATCAGTTTTTAAACTATAAGCTGTCCAAAGCATAATAGATCCTGCTTTTATTTCTTGTCCTGGCTTATCTACTGGAACGATCATTAGTTCTACAAGTTCCCCTTGATCTTTATAGATACTATGTTCTACAACTATCTTAGCATAAATAAGCTCTTTCCCAGTTAGTTCTTTATACATATCACTTAGTGGAGTTAGATCTACTTTATCTATGGCTCTTCCATCAGATGCTACAACTATTGCTTTATCACTAGCACCTGCACCAAAACACCCAGTACTTTTACACATATGGTAATGTGCTGCAAGTCCATGAACTTTTCCATCTCCTCTATCAAAAAAATCAACTGAAACACTAGTAGTATAATAATCAAAAGACTCACAATCAGGAAGCCTAATATCCTTATACTGTGTCATTGTCTTAAAATCTAAAGCCTGCATCTCCTTTAATGAAACTTTAGGCAATTTATTTATAATCTCTGATTTATCTGTTTGTGCTGGAACTATCTGACTCACTGTATTAACAACATTAGTTTTATCAACCTGTGCAACAGTAATCTGATTATTAACAGGTTCTACTTTCTTATCCTCTGAATAAGAATCTCTAGGATATAATAGAAAAGAAACTGCTAAGATTAAACCTGCAGTTTTTAATAAAGAGCTTATATTTTTAGTAGAATCTAATAATTTTTTAGTAAAAGAAGGTCTGGGTGTTTGCAATTTACTTTCTATAATCTTATTTTGTCTTTGTTTCACCAGACACCACCATACTACTATGGTATAATTATTAGAATGATAAAGGTTATAAACCTATAGGTAAAGTTATAAAAGATAAAAAATAATGGATTATTTATTTATCCCAATTAGGTTCTCCAAAAAGCTTGATCTCAAAATTTCTTTTTTCATCCTTATAGATTGGAATTCCATTAACCTCTTCTTCTATGAAAATTTTTGGCTCTATTGGCCAAGACTCGCTATTATTTAAATTACGAAATGAAGGAGCATATGTACAAATATCTGAAAGATTAATCGAACTGCTTGACAATCTTAAGGTATAGCTTGAATTTTCAAAATCATAATAAAATATCCGGGTTACTTTCAAATCGCCAATAACTAGAATATTTGGATTTACTCCCAAATCATTTTTGATATTTGGTCTTGGGATTACCATTACTCTAATTGAAGAAGATACTGGTATTCTCTCAATAAAATGCAAACAGGGCTCCAGATAGGTAAATGCCGAATATGCGCTGCCTACATAAGTATTATTAGTATAAATCGGATTAGAAGCAGTAAATCCTAATGTCCAATCCCCAATATTTTGAAGATTATGAATAGAAGAATCAAAAATTTGAATTCCTGGGGTAGAGGAAATAGAAGATAAAGGAACATCTGGGATATAAATAGTATATCCACCAAAAGTTTTTCTTATATAAGAAACATCTTTATTTATATTATAAAGATTAAATTCTCCATTAAATAAAACTTCTGGAAGAG
>CAZLIX010000027.1:0-11684 GCA_964559795.1 Microcaldota archaeon | reverse complement strand
CTGATGGATCTGCGCCCATTGGAAACTTAATTTTTTTAATTGAAGGAGAAATTTCAGTCCACACTTTATGCGCATATGCAGTATCTGTGCTTATACTTATAATCTCAGCTTCTTCTAATTTAAACTCAGTGTAAAGTTCTGAAAATTCTAAAAGCTCGGTTGGGCATACGAAAGTAAAATCAGCTGGATAAAACGCCAATATTAGCCATTTTCCCTCATAATCTTTTAACTGGACCTTTTTTATTTCTCCTTCTAAAAATACATCAAAAGAGAGGTTTGGAATTTTTTCTCCTATTTTAATCATTCCTTTTCACCAAGTAGATTAATAGGTTATGTTTTAAAACTGTTTGGTTTGAAATCCGAACATGGATAAGAAAGATGAAATTATTCTAAATACACTTTTAAGAAACGGAAGGGCCTCTATGGCAGCAATAGCACAAAAAATAAAAATAAGTGAAACTGCTGTAAGAAAAAGAATAAAAAAATTAGAGCGCATTGGTGCAATAAAGGCATATACTGCCTTAATTGATCCTTTTTTTGCCGGATTTTTCGGGGTTGCACTTGTTGGAATTGATACTGCGCCAAATAAATTGCTTAAGATTTTTGATATTATAAAAGATATGGAAAATGTAAGATATTGTGCGCTTACGACTGGAGATCATATGATGATGTTTGAAATTTGGTGCAAAACTACAAAGGAGCTTGAAAAAATATTGCATGAAATTGAAAAAATGGAAGGTGTAACAAAAGTATGCCCTGCGGTAATGCTAAAAAGAGTGGAATAGAAAAATTAATTATTGATCTTGACAAAATAAAGCCTGAACTTTCAAGTATTGTAAACAAAAGGATGGATGAATTTAAAAAAAATAAGAACAGGTTTTCAGAGCTTTGTTTTTGTATTTTGACTGCAAATTATTCTGCAAAAGGAGGAATTAAAATACAAAACACAATAGGTGATTTTTCAATTCTTAGCGAAAAGGATCTTTCAGAAAAACTAAAAAAGCTTGGCCATAGGTTCCCAAATACACGCGCAAGATATATTTCAGAGGCAATAAATAAAAAAAATGAAATAGAACATATAAATCTTATTCAAAAAAGCAACGCGAAAAGGAAGTGGCTCGCAGATAATATAATGGGCCTTGGTTATAAAGAATCAAGCCATTTTCTAAGAAATATAGGATATTTTGATGTTGCAATAATTGATAAACATATATTGAACCTTTTGGATGATTATAAAATTATTAAAAAACCAAAAACGATTACAAAAACTAGATATTTTGAAATTGAAAAAATTTTAGAACAAATTGCAAAAATGGAAAAGATGAGTCTTGGGGAGCTTGATTTGTATTTGTGGTATATGAAAACAGGTGAAGTGTTAAAGTAAGGTATAAAAATTTGATTTTGCAAATAAATAAAGGTGTTTGGTTGAAAAAATATATGCTATTGATATTATTGCTTGCAATAATTTGCCTTGAACACTGCTTTTTTTCATCAGCATTATATGAAAATAATAGCTTAGAGCCTATCGAAATGCCTAAAAAAGATATGTCTGTTTTGTATATAGGGATAACTCTTTCTATTATAGGTATTGGTGCGTTTTTATATTATTTTTTTGTAGACAAGAGCATATAAATTATTCGCCATGTTTTGGAAGTTTTTTCTGCTCTTGTTTTTTAAATTGTGGAAATTTAATATGGTCTTTTAAAAGGTAAACAAGGAGAGAAACTATTAAAACAAGGGTTATTCCAAGAAGAATAACATTATCATCTTTTTTTTCTGTTTCATTTGAAAAAATGGAATTGATAATTATTATTGCCTTTGCATATCTTTTTTCATCTATCATTGACTTGGCATTTGAGATATAATCTGTTTTTGAGCATATATTAACATCTTTATTTTCAGATTGGCACACAAGAAAAATATCAGAAAGCCTTGCCTGGGATTCCCTTTTAAGATAGTCATTAATTGAATTTATATTTTCTAAATCTGCCGAAAGGGAAGTTATTTTCAATTCAAGATCTTTTTTAGAATATTTATCTATTTGTTTTGAAAACTCCTCTATTCTTGCCCTTATTTCTTTCGGGGTGGATGAAAAAAGATATTCAAACTCGCTTTCTTTTGAATCGTCAAATTGGAGTTCATAAACCAAAAGAGGCTCTTCTATTGAATCTATCAATTGCACCAACTCTTTCTTTTTTTCTGACAAATCTTTTGTTAAAATTTCATTTTCAGATTTAATTAAATCTTCCAGAATTCCAATTTTTCTTGAAATTAAAGAATAATATTCAAGATCTTTTTGCACCTCCATTGTATTTAACATATTTTCGATCTCTGCAATAGAATCTTTTGAGCTATCATAAAGACCTAATGAAATCAAATCTTTTTTGATTAGGTTATAATGTGAATAAAGATCTTTTACAGATTGTTTTGCCTCTTTTTCAAGCCATGAATCATCAGTTTCCAAAAGAGCATCTAAAGAAGCCTGGCTTGGAGAAGGATTTTTTGATAGAATTGATTCTAAAAACGCTTTTCTTGCATAAAACCTTTGAAAAAGGCTGTCGTTTTCATCAATGTTTTTTAAAAGGCCTTCGAGCACGGATATTTCATTTTCAATCCGGAGTTTTTCATCATTAAAATTAAGGGACAGTTTGTATTCTTCGTTCTTTTCTGTTTCTATTTGCGCTTCGAGCTCTTTTATTTTTTTTATCGCAAGATCAGTATTATTTTTTTGGGCTTCCTCTTTTATTTCCTCTATAAGATTTAGGTCTTTTTGGCTCAAATCATTTAATTCCAATTTTTCTATTTCCTCATCAATATATCCGGTAGGATCTAAAATTAGATATTCTACTTTTATTTTTGCTTTTTCATCTTTTTTAATATCTGAAATATCAAAATAAATTTCCCCGAATTCTCCTGCCTTTTTATTTTTTATCTGGTGGCCTGAACTTGAAAATATATTAAGGCTTGAAATTTTTGCTGAAATTCCATCGTATAAAATAATTGGGGTTGTGGAGAGTTGCTCATTTGCAGTTATTTCAAGAGTATAGGCTATCTTTTTATTCAGGCCTATGTTGCTTAGTTGAATCTGTGTTTTTTCAATTGAATAAGCATCATTTGAAAAAGATTCTATTTGGAGGTTATGGTTTCCTTTTTTTATTTCATTTATAAAGCCATTGTTTGTATTTATATCAATTCCGTCTAATTTAACGGATTTTAACCCTCCTGAATAATTCGGCAATTGCATATTTTCTGTATCAATAAATAAAACAATGTCAAAATTATATGAAAATGAAGCAGTCTTGTCAGTATTGCCGATTGAATTAAATGTAAATTTTTTTATTTGGGCTATTGTTTCGTTCTTATTTATTATTATATATGCATAGGAGCTTGCATTTATTTCCTTTAAAAAAATTGTAAGCTTTGAATTTTCAACAGCAATTTCTTCAATTTTTTCCTGCCCATAAATAATATCATTTTTATATAGCATCATTTCAAGCGGAAGAGAAAATTGGATTTCTGTTTTCTTTAATTGGATTGCGTATGGGTTTTGCGCCATAATTTCGATTATTACATTGCATTTTTCTGCAAAAGTGCAATTAGATACAAAGGTGCGCATTTCTTTAATAAGATTATTTGGAAGTGTTTTTTCTATTTCATAATTTAATTCCTCTTCTATTTCAAAATAGGCGCTTTCAAGGGATTTTAACCTGCCTGCGCTGAGCATATAATTTATTTTATCCTTTTCAAAAATACCTGTTTCTTTTTCATTTAAAAAAGAAAATAAATACCCATTTTCATTTTGGATTAACAGGGCTTTTTCTTTAATTACACGCCTTTTTTCCTCAAGATAGCCATATCTTAGTTTTAATTTCTCTATTATTCTTTGGCTAAGGCTTTCTATTTCAAAAATCATTTTTTCATTTGGGTATTTTTCAAGATAGCTTGCAACTGTTTGCTCATAAGAAACATCAATTTCATCTTTTTTTGAATTTTCAATAAGCTCTTTTAATACGGAAAGCTTTGAAAAAAATAATAGTTCTAATTCTCCATCCTTTCCATTCTCATTTATTGCATTTATAAAAGAAACTGCATTTCTATAATAAGAGTATTTTTCACCATAAGTTATTGCATCTTCTCCTTTTTGGAAATTTTCCTTTGCATCTTTTAGGTATGATTGGCTTACTGAATCTAAAAAGTCTAAATTATGGTCCTTTTCAAAATTATTGATTGCCTTTTTGGCCTCTTCCCTTTTAAGATTTGAAAGTTCTATTGCATTATCTTCAAGCATTTGCGCTTTTTCTAAAATTATTTTGTAGCGGCTGTTTACATCTTCCAGCCCTTCTATAGAAATTTTCAAGTAATTTCTTGTTTTTGACCTAAATGTTATTGATGCAAGATCAAAATCTAAATCTAAAATAGAACGTTCATCTTGTATATCTTCAAATTCTTCTGAAAAGTCTGAAATCTCATTTGAGATATATCCATCTATTTGAGAGCCTCCGAAAATAAGGGATATTTTTTGTTTTTCAAGATTATTGCATTTTTCCAAAACCTTTTTTTTATTTGATTGCGCAGTATTTTGCAAAAGATAATATTCATTTTCCATTAAATCCAAAATATTTGAAGCTTCTTTTGATTCTGCTGAAATTTTATCTAAAATCTCCAAATCCAAAAAGTTTGAAAAATTGGAAAAGCCGCCCATATCTGGAACTGGCTTTTTTATTTCTGAATTTGTTTTATCAATATACTTTAAAAGAAAATAAATATCTTCATAGTCGCTTTGATAGTGTATTTTTTTGCAATTGGAATTTATTGCATAAAGGTCTTCGCACATGCTTGGAGAATAGGAACAGGTTCCTGAAAATTCAAGTTCAAAATAAGCATTTGATGCAAGAATACATCCTGATTCGAGTTCTTTTTCCATATTAAAAATATAATCTGTTGCAAGTCCCATTACAGACCTCCAATATAACGGGTAATTTAGGCACTTGGTAATTGTTTTTTGGCTTATCTGATGATAGGAAAGATCAGAAATTATAAATAGTGGATTTGTAATCATCTCTAATGAAAATGCCCGTTCACCGATATAGTCGCATTCTATTTTTGACTGCACTGCAAGAGAATAGTTCTCTTTTAATTTGATTATTTGCTCGTTTTTCACAGCAATTTTTTCAAGTTCTAATGATTCCAAAGAAGAGTGCATACCATTTGTATTCCATATTTCAAATGGGCCAAATATAATGATGTTTCCGTTTTCATTTGCCCAATAGGCATAATCCCATGGTTTTTGAATTGATGAAAATAAAATCGATAGAAAAAGCAGGAAAAAAAATAATTTTTTCATAATGCGGGTGCCATGATAAAATTAATAAATTATTTTATTTTTTCAAAAAAATAAGAAAACAATATTTAAGCTTATAATATATAATAAAAACATGGCAAAAAAAGCAGTTTTTCTTATATTAATTTTCCTAATTGCAATTGGATTTTCAAATGCAAGAGAATATAGTATCAGCCATGTGGGATTAGAATATTTTCTAAATGAAAATGGAGATATAAATGTAAAAGAGCAGATAACATATGATCTTAGCGGGGAATTTAGCGAATTATACAAATCTATTCCAAACGGCGTTAATTTTTTTAATGAGACTGGATATTGTATTGGAAAAGAATGCAGTTTTTATACTTCAAAAACAAGCAGTGGAACTGAACTTATATTAAAAAGCAATTATAAAAATGAGAAAATAACTGTTGTTTTTAACTATATTATAAAGGACCAAATCCTACTTCAAAAAGACTGCTCACAATTTTTTTATAAATTGTGGGGGGATGAATGGGAAAGGGGAGTAAAAAGAATTGATGCAACAATATATCTGCCAGAAGAAATGAATGGCACGTGGCTAGTTTATTATATACATCCATTTTCAGAGAATATGAATTCCAAATTAATCGGAAACAAAATTATAATAAATTTGATAAATCATCCAGAAAAAACATATCTTGAAATAAATCTTTTAATGCCAAAAGACGCATTCATAGGTCTAAAAAATGCGAAAAATTATATGGGAAAAAACGAGATAATTTCAATAGAGCAAAATGAAATTAAAAATAATGAAAATCTTGATAAATTCAAAGAAGTGTTTTTTTATTTTTTAATTTTTATTGCAATTGCAATTCCACTTTTTATTCTTTACCTTTACTTAAAACATGGAAAAGATGAGAAAATAGAAAAACTCGGATTTTTCGGCCCTTTCGAACATGAGCCGCCTTCGAAAATTTCTCCTTCGGTTGCATCCTATTTAATAGAATTCAGGGTTGCTCCAGACTCAGTTGTTGGTGAAGTATTATATCTTGTAAATAAAAAAATTTTGAATATGAAAGAGATGGATATTGAGAAGGATTATTTATTTTTTAAAAAAACACATAAAGGATTTGCATTTTGGATTAACGAGAATTCGGATCTTGAAAAGCTTGATAGCCACCAGAAAAAAATCCTTGAGCTTATAAGGGAAAATTTGGTTGAAAAAAATGGCGGCAAATATTTCTTTTTTGAAGAACTGAAGCCGAATTCAGTTAGAATATGGTATAAATCTTTTGCAGATTCAGTTAAGGGGCAATTTAAAAGCCTGAAATATTTAGAAGATAATATAACAAAAAAAGTAATCTATACTGTTTCTGCTTTTTTTATATTTATTATTGTTGGATTTATTTTTCTTCCTGAAAAAGTAATGCAAAAAGTAGTATTCTTATTTATAATAATTTTCATTGAATTGTTTTTTATCCTATTTATATGCAGCCTTAGACCAGATATACTTGGAAAATGGAGCGTTGAAGGAAGAATAGCAAACCACAGATGGAATAATTTTAAAAAATACTTGAAAAATGAAACGCTTATGAAAGAAAAAAACCCGCAGGATATTATTTTATGGGAGCAGTATCTTGCCTATGGAACTGCATTTGGGGTTTCAAAAAAGGTACTTTCTGCGCTAAAAATGGTTTCTCTTAAAACTTCAAAATCTTCAATGCTTAATAATCCTGTGTTGATAGGATCTGCAATAACTTCAATCTCTTCTTCTATGGCATCCGCATCAGGGGCAAGCAAAGGGGGCGGTGGCTCTGGTGGCGGTGGAGGCGGAGGAGGAGGCGGAGCAAGGTAAGTAAGTTTTTAATTGCTTGCCAAATACAATTAAGAATATATGAAAGCAGTAATACTTTGTGCAGGGGAAGGAAAAAGGCTTCGCCCATTAACATATACCACTCCAAAACCGATGCTTTATGTTGCAGGTAGGCCGATAATTGCCCATATTCTTATCGAATTAAAAAAGGCAGGAGTAGATGAGGCAATAATAATTGTAAAATACCTTAAAGAAAAAATAATAGAATATCTTGAAAATAACAGTTTTGGGATAAAAATATCTTTTATTGAGCAAAAAGAAAAATATGGAACCGGAGCTGCGTTATTGTATGCAAAAGAAGAGATAAAAGAACCTTTTTTGATGGTTGCAGGAGACAGCCTAGTTGATTCTAATATAATAAAATCAGTTATTTATGCGCATAAAAAAGATGTTACTGTTGCAATAAAAAAAGCAGAGGATTTGCAAAATTACGGGGTTGTTGAAATCTCAAATGGAATCATCTCCAAAATAGATGAAAAGCCAAAAAACCCCAAAGGGAATCTTATAAATATCTCAGTGTATATGTTTGATCCTAAAATATTTCAAAGGCTTGAAAAAATAAGGCCATCTGTGCGCGGGGAATATGAAATAACCGATATACTTACTGGCGCAACAGCAGTTGAAGTTGAAGGTTTCTGGGCAGACATTGCATACCCTTGGGAATTGTTTGATGCAAATGAGTATATATTAAAAAATTCAAAACCAGATAGTAAGAAAGGAACTATTGAAAATTCAACTATAAACGGAAAAATAATACTTGAAAGCGGGGCAAAAATAATCAGTTCTTATATTGAAGGATGCTCTTATATTGGAGAAAATACGATAATAGGGCCTAATGCATATTTAAGAGGAAACAATTCTATTGGAAAAAATTGCTCCATAGGCGGATCTACAACAGTAAAAAATTGTATAATATCAGACAATGTAAATGCAAAGCACCTTGCATATATTGGAGATAGCATAATCGGAAATAACGTTAATTTTGGCTCTGGGACGCAAATTTCAAATTATAGGTTTGACTCTTCTTATATAAGCGTGCAGACAGAAAAAGGGCTTATCGATTCAAAAAGAAAAAAGCTTGGGGCAATTGTTGGGGATGATACGAAATTTGGCGTATCTTCATGCACAATGCCTGGAAAGTTAATTGGAAACAACTGCTGGATAGGCTCTGGTGCAATAATAGAAAAAAACGTTGAGCCAAATACAAAATTATTTGTAAAACAAGAGCATATTCTAATGAAAAACAAAAGGTGATTGAATCCATCTTATTTTAGGAATTGATCCTGGGATAAAAGTCGGTTATGCGTTAATTGATTTGGATGGAAAACTAATTAGTTCTGGTTTTTTAAAAGGAAAAAATTTTGACAGGGTTATTGGAGTTGTATCGAAATTTGGGAATATCGTGCTTGTTGCCTGCGATGTAAATCCTCCTTCAAAATTTGCAAGAAAAATTGCCGCAAGATTTGGGGTCAAATGTTTTTTTCCGAGAAAATCGATTTCAAAAGAAACTAAAAGGATAATTGGCTCAGATTTCAAAAATGCACATGAGCAGGATGCATATTCTGCTGCAATAAAAGCTTTCAGGTTTTATTCTAATCGTTTTAGAAGAATAGACAAAATTTATCCGGACAAAAAAGATGAGTACAAATATTTTATTTTGAAAGGGATTCCTGTTGGAAAATTGGAAAAAAATTAAGTTGTTTCTTCAAATTTTGCCTTAGCCCTATTCTTGTTTACTTTTTTTGGATCAAATGCCTTTCCATTCATGCAAATATATATTCCGTAAGGAAGATCTTGTGATTTTGCGATTGCAAACCCTAAGTTAAAAGGCGCATCTGAAAATTCAAATCCTGAAAGAGGAAACATTGAACCTGTGAGAATTATTGTTTTTTTTTCTTTTGGAAGATTATCTATTAAAAATTGGCCTGTGTCTGGCATCGTGTATGTCCCGTGCGTAATTATTATTTTTTTAGCTTTTGATTTTTTTATTTGCTCAAGCATTGTTTTTCTATCCTTGTAGGTAATTTCTCTCGAGTCTTTCATTATAATAGTTTTGTATGTGAATTTATCATGAAGCTTTAGTTTTGAAATATATTTTTTTATAATTGATTTTTTTGAGATTGCGGTGCTGTCTTTTGAAGGATCAAAAAAAGAATCTATTGTCCCACCTGTCAATAAAAATAATATTTCCTCTTTCATTAGTATTTTAATCAGCTAAAGAATTATAAAGATAATTACTTGCCAAGGGCGGTATTCGAATCCGCGACCTCCCGATTTCACCTTTCATTGCCTTTGAAAAAAGGCTCAGAACTCATCAAACGAATAGCTTATGAGTCGGGCACTCTAACCAACTGAGCTACCTTGGCGCATTTAGGAATTATTTAATTTTTGAAACATCTTAAATATCTTTGTCTGCCAAAAATCTTATTCCTTTCCACGCATTCCAATTGAAGGATTTTTATCTATAAAATTTGCAATTTTATTATCTGTTTTTGCCTGACAGAGCAAATCATCTAAAAATAATTTCACTTGCTTTTCTGAAGAAAACGTTAAAACAGAAAATGTTGCGATATCAAAAGTAAGCGAATTATAGACTATGTTTTTGCATCGTGTTAAAAATTTTCCCGATTTAAGGTCGTATTCTATTTTATAGCCTTGATATTCTTTTTCGATTCCCTGTCTTGTGACAGATGCGTTCTTATTGGAATATAAGGACAATGAAAGAGACTCTTTTGGTTTTTCAACCCTAAAACTAAGGCCAGAGCTACTGCACACTTTTAGTGCATAATCAAGGGTATATTTTTCCTTTACAAAGATATCTACTAGTTTTAGAGCTGGATTTTTTCTGCTTGAAAAAATTCCTTCAATTAAAGAACTGACTTTTCCAAAAAAAGTATTATTTTGAGTAAATACTGGTTTTAAGAGATACATATAACCCCCATATAACTATATAAGAAGTTGGTTTTTTAAAACTTTTTATTCCATTTAAAATAACTAAAAAAACCAAGGTATAAAATTTAATAAAAGTGCTGCAACTGCAATGTAGGTAAGTCCTTTTGCTATATTCTTATTTTTCATATTCATTTCAATAATCCTGTTTCCGTCAAATATTGGAATTGGAAGAAGATTTACTGCCCCTATCACAAAATTTAATGAAAAAATAAGGCCTAATGTAATATAAACAAAATTCATCCAATCCTGTTTATATCGTACTGCCCCATTGCCATCAAGATAATATCCAAGAACCCCTATTTTTCCTTCTGAATTAGAAATTATTTCTATTTGGCCCTTGTTGGTATTTAAGATTATTTTTTCATTTGCTTCTAGAATCAGCCCTTCTTTTATTTTTTCACCATTTGCAGAATAAATTATTGTTCCCTGGTCCATTCCGGAAACTACCAAAAGGCCTTCTGTTTCACGATAATCATTTGTAAATGACATAAAACCTAAAAGAAGCAAAAAGAATATTCCAGCAAAAATAAAATTGGCGCTAGGGCCTGCAACTATGACCCTTGTCTGTTTTTCATTGTCCAATTTTTTTAATGAATCCTCATCTGGCTCAACAAAAGCGCCGATTGGAATTGAGCCAAATAAAACAAGGCCTGCTGAATTAAGGCCAACTTTTGCAACCCTTGTAAGTATTGCATGCGCTCCTTCATGAACAAGAAGGATTACAAATAATGCGATTATTCCTTCAATTAAAGGAAGGTTCATTCCGGGAATTATTAATGTAACTCCAGCATCATTTTGGGTTAATTCATTTGATCCTGTAATCATTCCAATTAATTTTTCAATTATTAAAATCCCTGATTGGGCAAGCCCTGCAAAAATTACCCCGAAAATCCCAAACCCAAAAGTAATGAACAGGCTTAGCCACGGCATTATCTGGTTTGTTGAGGTGCTTTCTTGTACTGACTCTACTGCAATCGCTTGTCCTTTTATAGTTGTTACAAGTATTTGAACCGAATAAGAAGAGATGAATATTGAAACAAACGCAAGGAAAAAAAGCCCTAAGAAAATTTTTTTAATATCCCAAATAGTTTTTCCATTTTTATCTTGTTTTTTAAAATGATTTTTTAGGATAAATAAGCTGAAAAAACCATAGCATGCAAAAATACCTATATCGGTAAGATAATTCCATTTATTTTTATCTTTGGCTATTTTATCTATAAAGGTCAGCCCTTTTTTTGTCTTTAAAAGGATTAGCCCCCATTCGCCATCAAACCAATAAGTTTTTGTTGGTGTTGCTGTTTTTTTTATTAGCGCACCTACTATAATCATTTCAAAAATCGCAAGGACAAATTTATATGACACTGCAAGATCAGATGTAGCAATAAAATAAAGGACGATAAATGAAATTGCTACAATGCCTATTAAAAAAAACATAAAAATAATTAGGGATTATTAATATTAAAACCTTGGGGTTATTTTAGATAAAAAACTAAAAAAAATAAATTAAAATGCGCCCGCCTGGGTTCCATAGCTTCGCATATCTGGGGATATTGCTCT
>CAZLIX010000026.1:0-11766 GCA_964559795.1 Microcaldota archaeon | reverse complement strand
TATGATTTACTATAACCTCGGGATACCAGGCTGTCTTATCATCAAATGGTGCAGACCCAACTGTTAAAATCTGAGATGTAGAATAAAGATAAAAATACGGATCCAAATCAAAATAAATGGGTGAAAAAGACTGTATTCTTATCCAATAACTCAAAAAAACGATTAAAACCAAAATAATTGAGATTATAAGAGTCTTGTTGCCCAAAGAAAAATCAATATTTAATTTATAATCTTCCCAAGGCCTGAATTTAATTGCAAGGGAAATTGAGATTAGATAAAATAACACTACAGAAAAAATTGCAACTGCAAATGAATAGGAAATTCCAAATAAATTTAGGATAAGTGGTATTAGCGCAAGAAGGAAAAGCCCTGTTGCAAATCCGATAAACATTTTTTCAACAAAAAGAAGTTTTTTTCCTTTTAAAAGTGAAAATGAGAGGATTGCTCCCGGAACAAAATTTAATATAAAAATCAAAGCTAACAAATACAGCGAATTGAATTCAATCATTTAAAAACCTCTTTAACTTAAAGATAATCTATTTCAGAAGAAAATGAATCATCATCTTCTTTTCCATGGTTTGAAGCTCCCATAATATATGGAGAATGAACTCCCGTTATTATTGCGGTTGCAGATATTTTATCCCTTAAATCAGGATTGACCCTTGCACCCATTTTTATATTTGCCTCTTCTCCAAAGGACTCTGTAAGCTTTTCACCTGTTTTTATTGCATCCCCCAAAGTTAAGTCCTGCCCTCCTTCAAGATGTAAAAGGCATCCTTTTGCGTTTTCATATGAAACATCTAATAATGGATGTGAAAGGGTATCTTTTGTAACTTTTTCTATTTTGTCGACTCCACTTCCCTGTCCTAAGGAAATCATTGCAAGACCGCCACAAGACATTACTGATTTAACATCTGCAAAATCAACATTTATCAGGCTTGGAAACATTATCGTATCAGAAATTCCTTTTACTGCTCTTCCAATGATGCTGTCTGCAAGCTCGAATGCCTTATCTATTTGTAAATTTGGAACGTATGTATTCAAGCGATTATTATCTATTACAACCACTGTGTCTGCGATATTTACAAGACTTTGTATTCCTGCTTGCGCCTTTTTTAACCGTACTCTTTCAAGCGCGAATGGATAGGTAACCATTGCAACAACAATTGCTCCCTGATCTTTTGCAATTTTTGCAACAACAGGCGCAGCTCCAGTTCCAGTTCCTCCTCCCATACCGCCACATAAAAATACCAATTCATTTTCTCCAATTTCTCTTTCCAAAATTTTAGAATCAGCTTCTGCGACTTTTCTTGCAATGTCCGGGTCTCCTCCTGCTCCAAGCCCTCTTGTTATTGATTTTCCGATTAAAACTTTTTTATGTGCATCAATCATATTCAAATGCTTTCCATCAGTATTTATTGCAATTGTATTCGCGCTTCTTATATTTGAATTCATAAGCCTATTGATAGAATTACAGCCTGCACCGCCAACCCCAATTACAGAGATTCGCACTCCTGTCTCGTGTTCAACATCAGAAACCGGGCTTATTTCTTTTTTTGCATCAGCAATAATAGATTCAAACATAAATTGCACCAAAGATATTTAGAGAAAAGGAATTTAAAGGGTATAGAGACCTAAAAATTTTATAAAAATTGTTATTCGGATAATACCCCTCTAATTTTATTTATAAATATAAATTAAATAAATAAATTATGGAAGAGAAAATACTAAATGATTATATAAAATATACTCTTGTACGGGAATTATCAGAAAAATATAATATTCCCGTATTAAAAATAAAAAATATTTTAATAAAAAAATTAGGAAAAGAAAATATTTAAGAGTTGCAAATTCAATTGGAGCACGGATAGTAAACAAAAAATTAAAGGAAAATGCAAAATATTCTAGCAAATTTAAAAACAAAATAAGAAATTTAGTAAAATATGTTATAAAAGAGAAAATGAAAGATAAAAAATTTAGAGAAGCATGGTTAATTAAAGCAAAAAAAGCATCAATTATGGGAAATAAAAAAATAAAAATTTTATTAAACGATGAAGAATATCGAAAACAATGGATCGAAAGATGTAGTTTTGGAGGTAAAAAATCTTTTAAGAATAAAATTGGAATTTTTGATTTAAAATATAGAAAAAAAAGAATTATTTGGTCTAAAAAAGGTTTGAAAAAAACTAGTGTAAAAATATTTGGACCAAAAAAGGAAAAAATGTATAATCATTTGGAAGTTTGTGTGGCTAGAATACTTATTAAAAATAATAAAGATTATGAATATTCAAAAATAATAAAATTAAATAATTTAAATGGTTATTATTCTGTTGATTTTGTTACAAATAAAATTGCAATCGAGGTTACATATTGGGATAACGTGAATATAAAGGCAAAAAAACTTATGAAAAAGTTTGAATTTTTAAAAAGTAATAACATGTTTAAAAGGTATATTCTAATAACTAAAAATAAATTTAAAGATAGATATAAAAGGCTATTGCCCCAGTATATAATAATTCTTACTCCTGAAGAATTATCTAAAAATATAGATAAAATTTTAATATAGCGGGGAAGCGGGGTAAGATCATAAGTTAATCTTGTGGTCCCTTATGGGGAGTTTGGAGTTCCCGCCGGGCTCATAACCCGGAGGTCATTGGTTCAAATCCAATCCCCGCTATTGTTTTTTTTAAAAATGCAAAAGTATTTATATTTAAAGAGCCCTAATTATATCTATGGGAAGCGCTGAAATGTTGGAAAAAAAACCAAAGGCAAAGTCTGATTCTGAAATTACAAATAGGCTTCGTGAAATGACCCCTATTGCTGTAAGAACAGAGGCACAAACAACTGCATTTGAAGTTGCAAGATTGACAGCAAGAAACGGAAGGACAATGTATGAGCAGCTAAAACGGGAGGGAGTACTTGCATGAACCAGAAAAGCATTGAATTTGCAAGGGTATTTGAAAATATCCCAGAAGAGCAACTTATAAAAATACTTGAAAAATCCCAAATGAAATATGCATATCATAAAGATACCAAAATTTATAGTGTAAAATATAACCTTAAAGGAAAGGGAATTTCTAAAGAAAGGGTATTAACAATGAGAGTTTCCCCTAAATTTTTAGAGTATTCAATTGCCGATGGAAATGGGAATATTTTAGAAATAATGAAGCAGGAAGGAGCAAAATTATCATTTCAAAGTTTTGCAAAGTGAATATAATGTCAATTGAAAAAATAAATGCTGCAAAGAAAGCACTTGAATTTGTAAAACAAGATATGATCATAGGGCTTGGTTCTGGTTCAACTGTTGCAGAATTTTTAAAACTCTTGGGTGAAAAAATAAGAAATGAAAATCTAAGGGTTTTTGGAGTCCCAACTTCTTTTGATACTGAAATACTTGCACTAGGGCACGGAATACCTCTTATTAGGCCTGATCAATCCCCAAAAATAGATTTAGCAATTGACGGTGCAGATTTAATCTCAAAAGATTATCTAATTAAAGGAGGGGGAGGGGCCCTTACAAGAGAAAAAATAATTGCATATGAAGCAAAAAAATTTTATGTAATTGCCGATGAAGGCAAATTAAAGATTGAAAATTTCCCTGTTCCAATAGAAGTAGTTCCATTTTCAGTTTTTCTTGTTGCAAAAAAACTTGCAGAAAAAGGATACCAGGTAATGCTTAGAATGGGGCAAAACAAACTAGGGCCCGTAATTACAGACAATGGAAATTATATTATCGATACACTGATTCCGAAAATAAAAAGCCCAAAAAAGCTTGAAGAAGAATTAAAACTAATTCCAGGAATAATTGAAAACGGGATCTTTACAAAGTTTGACAAAATAATTATTGGAAATGAGAAAGGGGCAAAAATAATCTAATTTATAAAAAAACAGTTAATATATTCTGTAACTCCTATTAAAATAAATGCAATAAAAAAAGAGGGCAGTTCTGGTTTAAAATAAACCAGCAATAATGAGGCTAAATAAAAAAACATTATACAAATAGATATGTGCTTATTTAATCTTTTAAAAATTAATGAAAGGGAATTTGAAAAGGCAAATGGAAGATAAAAGCCTGCAAATATGAAAGGTATAAATTTGTAGGATATTGATGAAAAAAGAATATTTGAAATAAGATAAGCCGCTGCTAATGTAAATAAAGACAACACAATTTTTTTTGGATTTTTTATTAAAAATTTTTGGTTTTTGGTGAAAAAAATAATATAAAAAATAAAAATAACAAAAATAATCCCCAAAAATAAAAATAAGTTCCGCAATCCTTCTATCGGATCAAAATCAAATAAAATAAAAATTGCCCCTAAAATAATCGGAGAAAGTATCTTTGGGGTATTTTCCTTTAAAAATGAAATTTTGCTTTTCCTTACATTATCCTTTAATTCAAAAAAATACAAAAAGATGGCTATGGAAAACGGAATTGCGTCAATTAAAACAAAATCGGGTTTTAAAATTAGAAAAATGACAAATGAAATTAAGAATAATCCTTCGAAAAAATGCAATAAAAAATCGGATAAACTATTCAAAAAAGCCCTCATTAGTTTTGTTTTCAGGTAATGTTTTATAAATACTTCCCATTTGCATATCTTAATGAAAAAAATAAGTGAATCTCTAAAAGAAGAGCTTAGGGCTCCTTTTGGAAAAGCATATTCCGACCCAAATAAGATAATTTCAGATTACCCTTCAAAAAAAATAGTTGCTGTAGGGGACCAGACCGTATTATCTTTTTTAAGAATTGGGAAAAAACCGTTTATATCTGTTTTTGATTTTAAATCCCTTAGAAAACGGATACCTTCAAAAGATATAGAATATATAAAAAAAAACTTTCCAAATTATAAGACAATAAGAAATATTCCTTCAACTGTTTCAAAAAGACTTATTAATGTCGCTCCGCTTTTTTTAAAAAATGGTGGAGCTCTTCGTGTTTATGGGGAAGAAGACCTCATTGCATTGGTATTTTTATATTTTGCAAATGACGAATTTCTAATTATATACGGGCAAAAAAATAAGGGCATAATCGCAGCAGAGCCTGAAAAAAATAAAAAAAGAGTGGATGATTTAATAGATAAAATTATCCCTGACCTTTTCCCATAAAATATAATGTTATAAAAGAGGCTAAGGCTCCTACTGTCCCTACCCCTAAAAGAACATTAAATTCATCATAGGGCCTAAGCGTACTCCAAAAATAAGCAATGCCCATTCCGATACCTATGGAAATAATGGCCTTTACTATATTTATCAAAGTACTCATAATTATTCTTTTACTCCTTTTGTTACTACAATAACATCCTCAACTGATTTTACATTTTTATAAAGAATACTTTTTTCTCTTAAAACTTTTCTTGCATCATCTTTAGAATAAGGAATCTGCTCTAAAAGAATTCTTGAAACTTCTCCTAGTTCAAGATCTATTATAAAATCCTGTGCATTTCCGAGGAATTTTCCTCCGTCTGTAAAAATATCCATTCCATACATTCTTGAGAGTTTTGTGCTCATGATTTCACCTTTACTATCTCTCATATAAGGAAAAGTTTATAAATTAAAGCAGTTCTATCAAAAATAATGATTGAGATATTTATAAAAAAAAAGCCCTCAAAAATATTAATATGCCTTAAAAATACTCAAAAAGAATGGACGCTAAGGCTATTATGTGAAGAATCAAAAATGACATATGTGTATCTAATGAGAATACTTCCAAAAATTAAACAATATGGATTAATATCCGAAGAAAGAAAAGGTAAAAGAAAGGTATTAAAGCTCACTGAAAAAGGAACAAAACTTGCAACACTATTTGAAGAAATGGAGAGAATTGAAAATGATACGACTTCTTAAAGGAAAGGGAAATGGCATAATTTGCAATGGTTATTTTTTTGATAACGCGATTATTGACTCACCCATAGGATGCAGTTTTTCTAATGCAGAAATGTTAATAATCACCCATCCCCACTGCGATCATTTTTATGGGGCATCCTCTTTTAGAGGGGATATCTATGCAAGCGAATACGCAAAAAATGAGATAAATATAAAAAGCAAAAGTTGCCTGTGCGATTATATTGGCTGGGATTTTCCAAAAATAAAAGTAACATGCGGCGTGAAAAACCATGAAAAAATAAAAACAAAAAAATATTCGCTTGAAATAATAGATACCCCCGGGCATTGCAAAGGATCTATATGCATTTATGAAAAGAATTTGAAGATTCTTTTTTCAGGGGATACTATCTTTCCAAATTTTAACCTTCCGCGAACAGACCTTCCAACAAGCGATATAAAAAAACTTAAAGAATCATACGAATTTCTTTCAAAACTTGACATAAATGTAATTTATCCAGGACACGGAGAAAAAATAAAAGAGAAAAAATATATTAAAAAATTATTGGATATTTTATAGTAAAATTACACTGCTCTGATTATAAGGTTCTTTTTTACATAATTCAAAACCTTATTATAATCAAGATAATGCGAATAAACAGTTATTTCTACTGGGTATTCTCCTTCTTTTGTCTGGCTGTTTGACCATACTGTAATTACAGTTGTTTTTGTTTCGCCTGCTTTTATTTCACCTATTCTTTTTTCAACATGCTTATTTATGCACGTTGGATCAAACCCGACCATTACTTTTTTTGGCAAAAGAGCATCAACTGAAACAAGCTGATATTCAGAAGTTGCATTTTCGATTTGTATTTCCATATCTAATTTTCCTTCCTTTCCAGAGCTTAGCCTTAACGGAACAAATTTTATTGAGATATTAAAAGGCTTTCCTGAATTATATACTTTTTTTTGCGATTTTTCTGAACCTAATATTGCATCTAGAAATCCCATTATTAACACCTTGATTAACAATAATGTTAAAAGCAAAGAATTTAAATGATTGTGGTTCTAATGTAATTTAACTACTCATTCTATGGGAGGATGACTGGTCGCCTTGCTGGCGCAGTGATGCGCTGGCCTATTTCTTTTTACGATTATTTTATTAATCCCATAGAAGGAGAATTATTTAAGGGTTTTTTATGATAGAAATAGATGGATCAATTGGCGGAGGGCAAATACTAAGAAGCTCGCTATGCCTTTCAGCTATTTTTCAAAAGCCGTTCACAATTAAAAATATAAGAAAGAACAGGCCGACCCCTGGTCTTTCGATGCAACACCTTACTTGCGCAAGGGCGGTTCGTTCTATATGCAGAGGGGAATTAATAGGGGCAGAACTTGGCTCTGAGGAATTGACATTTGTACCTGGAAAAATAGTTGGTGGAAAATACAAATTTGAAATAGGGACCGCAGGCTCTGCGGTGTTGGTCGCCCAAACAGTAATTCCAATTCTTTTTAATTCTGATAAAAAATCAATTTTGAGAATAAAGGGAGGAACGCATGTTCCTTTTTCTCCATCATATGATTATTTTGAAAAAATATTTCTTGAAGGAATACGACTTATGGGCGCGGACATAAAATCAAGGCTCATTTCAACTGGGTATTATCCAGCAGGTGGCGGAGAAATTGAAATTGAAACCAATCCTTCTATTTTCAGCCCCATAATAAAATTCCCTATAAAAAAAGAGCCCGAAATAATAATCAGGCTTGGAAATCTTCCTTTGCATATAGGAGTACGGGAAAAAAAAATTTTTGTCCATAATAATCTTGAAAAAATAAAAATTATTGAAGAAAAGACATTATCATGCGGGAATAGCGTATTTATATATTCCGGGCTTTGCGGAATTGATATCCTTGGAAAAATCGGAAAGAGGGCAGAAGATGTTGCAACAGAGGCACTTAATTCTTTTATAATACAAACAGAATATGATGTTGATAATTTTCTTGCAGATCAGCTTATGTTATACTATTGTTTTTGCAGAAAGGGAAGTTACAGCGTGCAACAATTTACAGACCATTTAAAATCAAATATATCTGTAATTTCTAAATTTAGCGAATGCAAAATAAGATTAGAAGAAAATAGAATTTTCTTTCAATAAAGGGTTTCTATTTTTGTCAATTTTATGACTTCTCCTTTAAATGAAAGGATGACTTCATATCCAAATTCACTTGAAGGGCTTTTCCAAATAACTGTCCACCCTTCTGGATTCGACTGGACTTTGGGATAGGCACCGCTATTTTCATTTATGTATTCTTCTATTGCCTCTGTTCCTTTTAAGGTATGTGATGCGATAATTGCTTCCTCTTCAAACATAAGATAACAAGTTGAATCAGTGCAAACTTTGCAGTTTTTAGTTATGTATTCTGGAGGGCTTGTTACAAAATTTTGTTCCGGATAATTATAATGGTAATGAATTCTTACAGGGCACGGGGTTGCATAATTTTGCGTAACTTTTGCTTTTACTGCGTAATACGAACCATTATTTTCCCCTATTTTTTCAATTGAGATTATTCCAACTGTGCTATCAGGGTGCTTTGTCTTCAAATCTTCAAGAATAAGCGATTTTACATTGGTATCAGGAGAGCTATTCTTCCAAAATTCAATTCCAGAATAAATTATTGCAATAAGAATAATTAAAATTCCAAGTAAAATCAATTCTCTTCGGTGGTCCATATTAATAATCTTCCAAATTAAATTTTTAATGCTTTGGATTACTCTTTTTTGGTTAAAGCAATTATCGTTTTTGCAATATCAAAATCATTTTCCATTAATGATTTTTTGCATCTTCACTGCTTACTCCTGTCTGTTGGATAACCATTTGTATATCTTCATCTGATATTCTTGGCTCAATTTTAACTGTTCCTGTTATTTGATAACTTTTTTGGCCCTGCATTTCTATTTCAGTTACAGAAGGATCATATATTACTATATTTTGATCTTCTTCTTCAATAATTACTTTTTTTGAAATAAGATTTCTAGATTTGATGCCCATGCTTTTCATCATCTTTTCGATTTGAGCAGGATTCATATTGGGCATCATAACATTCACCTAAAAGTTTCAACTCTTTCAAGCTTTTTTATCTCAACTTTCATTATTTTAGTTATTGATTTTATCTTCGAATAAATTTTTCCTGAGAGTTTTCCATTTAAGGTTTCCATTATTGCTTCTTCTGCGGTTAATTTCGGCACTTCTTCTAAAACTGCTTCCTTTGCAGCATGCCTTAGATTCTTTTTTGTATTTTGGCTTAGTGCGTTTGCACTTATAATTATTGTTTTAAACCTAAATTTTTCCCCGTCATTTGTTTGGGTATCTACTACAACATCCATTACAGATCTTCCTCTTCTTGCAAGGGTTTTAAGGTAGCTTTGAAGTGTTTGATGGCCTATATATTTTGTCTGTGCCTGTTTTCCTTTTACTTCGACTACTCTTAATCTTACCTTAATTGTTGAAAATGTTCTTCTCCCTTCTTCTGATCCAATGCCAAGTTCACCAAGGCCAACTTCAACAATCCGATTCATCATTGCATTTTCATCAATTGCTACTGCCTCTCCGACTACTTTATTTTGAAACATTGCCGGAGCAACGATATCAAACCATTTTTTTGATTTCCATTTATCTACAATTTTCTTTTTTGGTTTTGCTGCCATTTAATCCCTCGTTATTTGAGAAGCAGATGTGCTGTTTGTGGATCATATTTCCAATCCTTTGACAGCTTCCCTTCTTTTATATAATAAATTGTTAATCTTTTTATTTTTGATTCCATGTGGCTCAATTTTACCTTATTGTGCCTGTCTGTTCTATTATTTTTTAAATGATTTCTAACCCCTACTGCTTTTTTTATTAAATCTAATAAATCAGGAGGGTATTCCAAAGAAATATTTTCTTCTTTTAAAAATGCATTTAACCTTTTTCCATTTAAATGAGCCCTTACATCCCCAACAGAATATTCATCCCTTAAGTTTCTTCCTATCTCTGCCGGTTTGGTCCCTTTTTTTGAAAGTTCAATTATTTTTTCCTTTATTTGCGCATCAGTATATTCTTCTTGTGTTTTTTTTATTATTCTTGGTTTTCTTGATTTTGATTTTCCTCTTTTTTTCGAATGCATTTTTGCCATTTTATCACATCATCTAGGTTTATAATATTCAAAAATATAGCGTTCAAAAACGCTAAGTGCTTTATATCTATGGGAGAGTTGTTTTTTTAAGGTTATGTTTTGGGCAAATGTTTGATTATGTCCTTCTGGGATGAAAATTGGATCGTATCCAAAACCATCTTTTCCTTCTATATTTTTTGATATTTTGCCTTTAATTTCTCCTAAAAATACTTTTATTATATTTTTATCTTTATATGCAATTGCACATTTAAAGCTTGCCTGCCTATTTGTTTCATTTTGAAGTAGTTTCAAAATGCCGTTATTTCCTATTTTTTTCATGACCCAAGCAGAATAAGGGCCAGGAAAGCCGTCTAAGGCATCAATAAATAACCCTGCATCTTCTGTAAATACAGGTTTTTTTAGTTTTTTATACGCGCTTTCTGTTGCTTCAATTGCAATTTCTTCCAAAGAATCTGAACGTATTTCATTATGTGAGAATGGAAAGTGGCTAAGGTTAATATTTTGCAGTAGCTCTTTTGCCTCGCTGAATTTGTTTTTATTTGAAGTTGCAAAATAAATTTCCATAATCTAACCTATTCTATTGATTATACTCTATTTATAATTTTATACTCTTTGTGGTCGTGTGGTTTTCTAAGATTTTTAGGTTTTGGAAGTCCTTCTAATGGTTTTTTAGAAATATTTTGATCGTTTATTGCATCTCTTAGAAGTATTGAAAGTTCTGATCTTATTTTATTTAATTTTTCTTTTGGAACTTTATCTTTTATCATTTCTAAATATTCGTTTACTATTTTTCTTGAACTTTCAAGACCTATTTCTTTAAAACAAGATTTTAGTGCTTCTGTTAATTCGTTTTGATATGGATATTTATTTAGGTATTTTATTAAAGATTTTACTGCTCTTACATCTTTTAATTCTCCTAATGCTATTACTGCTGCTTTTTCTACATAAACGTCTTTATCAGTTAGGCATTCTATTATAGGTTCTACTGCTCTTTTGTCATTTAGCTTTTTTAATATATTTATTGCTACTATCCTGCAACACCAATCTTTATGTTCTAATAGTTCTATTATTTGAGGAACAGAATCTTTATCATTTATTTGTACAATAGCTTCTGATGCTGAATATCTTAGATATTGGTCATCATTTAAAAATTCTATTAAAATAGGCACTACTTCTTTTCCATAGCTTACAATTTGATCTATTTTTTGTTCGTAAAGTAATGATTCTATATGCTTTTTATCATTCATAAGCTAACCTGCTTGATTGCTCTATTCATTCCGCTGTTATTTGTATTCCTGAATTTAGGTTTTGGGAGTTCTATTGATTTTTTAGAAATATCTTGATTGTTTATTGCATTTCTTATAAGTATTGAAAGCTTGGATTTTATTTTATTTAATTCTTCTTTTGAAACACTGTCTTTTATCATTTCTAAATATTCATTTACTATTTTTCTTGATTTTTCAAGTCCAATCTGTTGTATGTATAATTTATCCTTATAATAAACTATTTTGCTAAATTCTATTCCTTTTGGATCATTTATTTTTATTAATGCTTCTGCTGCTTCTTCTATTACACTTAGGTATTCATCATTTAAACATTTTATTAGGGGTTCTACTGCTCTTTTGTCATTTAATTCTCCTAATACTATTACTGCTGTTTCTCTAACATCCCAATCTTCATTAGTTAAGCATTTTATTAAAGGTTCTACTGCTTCTTTTCCATAGCTTACAATTTGATCTATTTTATGTTCTTCTAATAAAGATAAGATGTGCT
>CAZLIX010000025.1:9648-12147 GCA_964559795.1 Microcaldota archaeon | reverse complement strand
GCGTTTTTCCTTGCCATTTCCGCAAATTCAGCTGTGGGGAAAAGAGTATTATCTATATCAAAAAAAATATGCTTTATTTTCATTTTATCATTTAATATAAAGAGGATAAATAGGTTTTTAAACTTAATATAGAAATATATTATCTTATCCCGCTGTAGCTCAACGGTAGAGCGATCGGCTGTAGCTTGTTTTTCAACATTTTAGTTGAAAATATCACTCATGAACCTTTCATGGAGTTGAAACCGATAGGTTGCTAGTTCGAATCTGGCCAGCGGGAAATAAATTCTAAAAACACAACAATTAAATATTAGTTTCTAAAATAAAATAAATATGGGTATTGTGGCTCATCTTCCATTTCAAAAGAATAGGACGGACACATTAAGAAATATCGCAACTATGCGGTGCTGTGATGGCTGTAATTATTGCTGTAAGAAAGGAAAAAAATTTTCAATATCTTCTGGAACCCCTCTTTATGATTATTTGAATATGAACAATGAAAAGTATTCAAGTTATTTTGAAATAAAGGGGGATGAGTCTAGAATCTATTTAAATTCGATAACAAGTTCTTGTGGTTTTTTTAATGGAACAGAATGCAGTATATATAATATGCGACCAGAAGAATGTAAGCAATTCCCATTTGAATTAAATAGCGGCCGAGGTATAGTAACTATAAGCAATAAAAAATATGAGCCTTTAGTCACATTGTCTAGCAAATGCTTATTTATAGAAGGTTTGAAAAAAAGGGGAATTAAATATTTAATATATGAAGAATTGCCTGAAAATTTTAGAATAGTTTTTGATAATTTGCTATCAGATCAAAGAATTATGCCAGAACATATATTAAGAACAGAATGGGGAAATAAAATAATAATCCCGATGTAACAAATAAATTATATCATTTCTTCTAATTTTCGCGCTATCATTTTTGCGCTTTCCCATTTTATTGAATGGGATGCTTCATTTTCCTTGAATACAGATAATGGAATAAAAAGCCATTCTTCCCTGTTTTTTCTCCATGCGATATAAGAAGTTATACCTGTATTTTCTTCCCAGGTCTTTAAACCTGAAAATTGGTCTTTTTTTATTGAAAGCCTGTCTCCTTCCCATGCTTTTGATTCAATTGCATATTGTTTTCCTTTTTTAAATAATAAAAGATCTGGTGAAAGAGAAGATACCCCACTTCCTGCCGCCCGTATTACTGAAAACCCCTTTTGTGAAAAATAATTTATTAATTCTCTTTCTGCTCTTGAGCCTTTGCTATATCTATTTAACATTCAATAAAACCCTTGACTGCATCAAGCTTAATTTTAATTCCATCCTTAATGTTTATATATTGGCCTTTTTCCAACTTATCAATCATTGGAATTTTTGAAATTATTGCACCGACTGCAATTATTGGCTCTGCCTCATAATTTATTATTCCTACAGGCGCAACATTATTCTTTTTTAACTGCAACATGACATAAGAACCTACCGTTGAACCTTTTCCTCTTGGAAATACTAAAATTTTTCCAGAAATGCATTTTCCTTCAAGGCAATGCCCTTTGTCTATAATTATTCCTGTTTTTGGATCAATCCCTCCAAGAAAAGAAATCGGATCTTTTGAAAGTAAAACTTTTCCTTCTGCAACTCCTTTTGAAATTATTCTTCCAAAAATTTTCATATTAACGCCTCTGAAATTATTTTCTTCAAATCTTTAAAAACAACCTTCTGTTTATTAAAGCTCGGAAGATATTTTGCAGCCTTTCCTGAATTTACCCCTGTAATTTTATATCCTATTTCTTCAATTGGGCAGACGACCATACAGGTATCTGCGATTATTTTTCCGCCTGCTTTTTCAATTATTGTTAAATAACCGAGATTTTTGGATTTTTCTTTTATTATTTTTGAAGTGCATACCCATAATTTACAGGACAATTTTTTTCCTTCGAGCAGTGCTGCGATTGTTTTTATTTCATCAATTGACGCGTGCGGACAGCCTATTGCAATCAAATCCGGTTTTTTTCCATTGCTTTCAGAATTTATTTTTTCCTTGATTTCAGTTAGGTCTTTTTTTTCAAAGATAATCTCTTCTGGTTTTTCACTTAAAATAAATTCTGGAGTAATGCCTTCTATATAATAAAGGGCGCATGAGCCCGTTGCAGCCATTGCGGCCCCCAATGATTTTAATTGATCTTCATTTGCCGATTTTATTCCAACAAATGATGGGATTTTTCCTTTTATTTTATCTCCGAGAAAATAACCCATTGCCCCAAAATCAGAAGAATCAATTAAATCAGATTCTACTTTTATTTTAATATCAGATATTCTGTTTTCATTTAAATGAAGGCCAAAATATGGAGTGATACCGCATATTGCAGCAGCAAGGGCAGATGGCCCTCCTTCTCTATTTGTTCTTGCGCCAAGAACTGAATTTGCAAAAGATACTGCAGAACTTTCAGACCATGCAATATGTTCTTTTAATTTTGGCCTTATGCCTATAAAATAAGGAGTGCAGGT
>CAZLIX010000025.1:0-9638 GCA_964559795.1 Microcaldota archaeon | reverse complement strand
TGTCGGAATTATTCCCATTTTAGTATAGGCATCTATTATTTTAAGCTGTTTTTTGGCAAAATTTACTGGAATTTTCATATCTTTCCAATTCAAATTATCCATTCCAGATGGATTTAAATATGCTGGAATTTTTGTTCGTGCGCCTTTTTTTGCTAAATCAACTAGATATTCTAGACCAGAATCCCCAATTGTCTTATATGAAACCCCTGCAATTTGGGCAGAGCTTACGGAAATCATTTTTTCTGCATTATAAATTTTTCCAAGAGCCACCAAAATTTCCATTGATTCCTGCACTGCCAATCCAAATTCGCCATCAAGCATTTTTTGTTCATTTAGACTTAGATAGACCATAATTAGGTTTAGACGAATAAGTTTTTATCTTTTGGCAAAAGAATATAAATATTGACGCAAATGAATGCGTAATGAAAGATAAAAAAGCGGCAATCATTTTGATTTTAGTAGGATTCCTTGTACTCTGTTATGGATGCATAAATCAAAAAAATAATTATGCAGAATTTACAGAAGAGATAAGTGAAAATATAATAAATGAAACATTATATGATGAAAAAAATAAAACCGATGAAATTTTTTCTAATGAGTTGTCGAAAAATGAAAGTCTAATTGAAAATAAGTTAAAAATACCAGAAAACATAAAAAATAACTGTATTGGATTTTTAATCGGCTCTCCTGAAGAATCCCAAAATATATACTTAATAGGCGCAGGATGGGAAAGACCGCACCATGGACCTTTTGTATGGGATTATATAGAAGAAAATAAAGGGGAGTATGATTTTTCTTATACAGATGAATATGTATTAAATGCACAGAAGAACAATGTTTCCATTCTTGCAACAATATGGCCTTTTGCAAATTGGGATCAAAATTATAACATAAACTGTAAAGTAAATGAAAATGACATTTTTAATCCTAGAGGCAAGGATAGGTATGATGGACTCCCAAAATATCGATGTAAGCCAAATGATATGGATGCATATAAGGAATTTTTAAGAAGACTTGTAGAAAGATATGATGGGGATGGAATAAATGATATGCCTGAACTTAAGATTCCTATAAAAAATTACGAAATTTTAAATGAACCTGAAATGCAGTCGGAAGAACTAACTTTTTTTGTCGGAAACGAAATTGATTATTTTGAAGTGCTGAAAGAAAGTTATATTACAATAAAAGAATCATGCACAGATTGCCAGGTTTTGCATGCCGGATGTGCAGGATCACAAGAAAAATTTCTTTCTTTTTGGGAAAAAATATTTGAGATGGGCGGAAATAATTATTTTGATATTGCAAATATACATTATATAAACTCTGGAGATTTGCAAACTCTAAATGTAAAGCCATTTGCAGAATTACTTGATAGATATAATATTAAAAAACCTATCTGGGTAACTGAGGTCGAGTTTAGCGATACGACTGACAATGTGCTTCAAATGAGCAGAGGAGCATTTGATGCTGGAGCAGAAAAAATATTTTATGTGAGTTTTAATGTCGGAGGGCATGAAGCTTGCAAAATAGGAGAATATTCTCCTGCATATATTAATATAACAAATATATGTAAAAAATGAAACTACCAATAAATAGGAGGTAGCCATTTTAAAGGTTCATGCTTTTTTATGGCATTTTTTATAAGAAAGATTAATTCTTCATTTGGAGTTTCTTCTTTTTCAAGACTAATTTTTAATTTTATCGCTTCGATGATTACCAAAACAGATGGATTTTTTGCATCCAAGCGTTTTAAGATGTCTACTATTGTTGCAGTTCTTATTATGTCTTCTGCAATTGGTTTTGATTTTATTTTTATTTTTAAGCCGGAATCGCGTGAGGTATTTGAATAAATCATAAAGATCACCAATAATTTTCAGGATTAACATCAATTAGATGCGGTGCAATTGCATTTTCAAGTATTTTTATTAATTCCAGCTCTTCTTTTCCTTTTTTTTCTTTTAATTCTTCTAGGACGTTTACAGCATTAATAATTATATCAATCCCAGGATATTTGCCATTAGATGCCATTATTTCATCAATAGATATTTTTGCCATTTTAACTAAATCGGCCAATTTTGTAGTTTTTATTATTTTTTTTGTTTGTTTGTTTTTCAGGTTAGGATTTAATTGTAAAGAAACATAACACATTTATCTCACCTTGCAAGAATAAAGCTGATTATATATCTTTTCAGGCATAGTCCTATTTACTTCTCTCCAAACAGTCATTGTTGAAATTCCGGCATGATTTGCTATTTTTCTTATTCCTATATTTCTGTTCCAATATAATTCTAAAATTAGATTTCTTAAATTTTCATCAATTATTCTTTTTCTGCCTTTATTCTCTTTTAAAAGAGACACCACCCTTTTTCATTTTTCATATTTAACACCCCTTAATCGTTTATGTATTTGTTTGGGATAAGAAAGGTATTTAAATAAGTGTATCAAATTTTTTATATGGATCTTTTAAATCAAATTGCAATTACGTTCATTACAATAATATTGATTATGGATCCTTTTGCAAGCATACCCTCGTTTATTACACTTACAAAAGATTGCAAAAAAGATGAAATGAGATACGTCGCAACAAGGGCAGTAATTATTGCATGTTTAATTGCGGTTGTATTTATGTTTGGAGGCTCTGCAATATTATCTTTTATGGGCGTTACCCTTGATGATTTAAAAGTTGCAGGCGGAATAGTTTTAGGTTTATTAGGTCTTGAAAATGTGCTCGGATTTACATTTACCCACGGCCATGATTCTAAAAAAGATGAAATGGCAGCAGTAGCAGTAATTATTGCAACACCTTTATTATCTGGGCCTGGATTAATTAGTACATTAATGGTTCTAAAAGATGAAATAGGAGTATATGTACCGTTAATTTCATTGGCGCTTGCATTTTTTATAACGTGGATAATGCTCATAAATGCTTCAAAAATAAGAGAGGTTGCAGGAGATATGTTCCTTAGGTTTCTTTCAAAAGTAATCGGACTTTTATTAATAGCACTATCAGTATCTTTTATAAAAGAAGGGCTGGTTGCTTAATTAAAAATATTTTCAAAATAAGTAAATTATGAAAAGAAAATTAATTTTTGCATTTGCAATAATATCTTTATTTTTATTTGGATGTATTTCTAATGATTATTTGGAAAGCGAATTATCCGAACAAATTGAAATAAATGAGAAAAATTATTCTATTGTCTCAAATCCAGACGGCTCATTTAATTGCAGTGGAAACAAAGAGCAATACTGCATAAACCAGACGCTTTACTATGATATTATATGTGAAGATGGAAAGAGAGAATATGGGTATACAACCTGTATTTACGGATGCGAAAATTCATCATGCAATGAGCCTTACTGCCTTTATGCTCCATTAGAAAAATATTGTAAAGGCAATATCAGATTTTTTAACCCAAAATGCAATATTACAGAATGGATTTATGAATCAGAAGAATGCTTATATGGATGCTTAAATGGTGATTGCTTAAATAAGACCTGCCCTGAAAACTGCGATGACTTAAATCCAAAAACATTTGATTTTTGTTCTAACGAAACTGGATTTGAATGTGAATATACTCTTCTTGAAAAAAATAAACAAAATTATAACTGGAAATATAGTGGGAAAAAATACAGCGCATATTTAGAATTTGAACCTTATCTTTTAATAAAATTTAAAAATAATCCAAGATTTACCTGCTATGAACCATGCAGCGGAAACTGGGAGGAAGAATATTACAGCCAATTTATATTTAATGAAGACCAATATGAAATTACAGAAGAACTTATATCGCAAGTTGAAGAAACAAATTCGGACAAAAAATTAAAGATACTTATTAGATTCGTGCAATCCATACCATATGATTGGGATGGGTATTATTCCAACGACGACTATCAAAATTTTCCTTATGAAACATTATACTACTATGCTGGAGTATGCTCTGACAAATCGCTTCTTGGCGCATTAATTGCAAAAGAAATGGGATATAAAACTGCTCTTTTTCATTATGAAGCTGAAAATCATATGGCACTTGGAATAGGATGCCCAAAAACACTTTCAAACTATAATTCAGGATATTGTTTCATAGAAACAACTGATGAATGTTCAAGATTTACTGATACTGCCGGCGAATATTATGGAAATATGACGCTTGAAAGTACTCCGAAAATATATGCCATATCAAATGGAAAATCATTAAGTTATGATTCAGTTATAGAAGATAAAAATGAAATTGAAAATTACCATTATGCGCTAAATCAAATAATTGCACTTGAAAAAGAAATTAATGAAACCTCTGACATTTCTTTATATAATAAATATATTGAGGAATATAATGAGTATGCAATAATTATAAATAAATACTGCGAATAGTTTTATATTATTTTTAATAAGATATTTGGTGAAAATAAAATGAAAAAATTTTGGGGAATATCAACTCATCTTGATTTGTACGGATGCGATGCAAAAAAAGTCGACAATAAAAAAGAGATTGCAGAGTATATAAAAAAAGTGTGTAAGATTGCAAAAATGAATATGGTTGGAAAAACGATAATAAAGTATTTTGGAAAGGGGACTGGATATTGCGGATATACTGCAATACAATTAATAGAAACATCATCATTATGCTGTCATTTTGGAATTTCGAAAAATGGAAAGGAAGGATACGCATATATGGATTTTTTCAGCTGCAAAATGTATGATGCAAAAAAAATAAAAGAATTTTCAGTAACATATTTTTGCGCAAAAAAATATAAAATGAAAATCTTGAAAAGAAAATAGGGGGTTTTGAAGAATGGAGAAATATTTTTTTCAGGAAGGAAGCGAAGCAAAAGAAGGAAGAGGAATGCGAATAGAAATAGAAAAGGTTATTGAAGATTATAAATCAAAATTCCAAAGGATAAGAATAATGCAGACAAAAGGATTTGGAAAAATGATGGTTTTAGATGATGCTGTAATGCTTACTGAATTTGATAATTTTGCATATCACGAAATGATTGCGCATGTTCCTTTATTTACGCACCCTAATCCGAAAAAAGTTTTGGTTATCGGCGGAGGAGATGGAGGAACGATAACTGAAATAGTAAAACATAAGGATATTGAAAAAATAGATTTATGTGAAATAGATAAAGAGGTAATAGAAGCCAGCAAACGGCATTTCCCAGAAGTAGTTAAAGGAATATATGATAAAAGAGTAAATATATTTGCAGAAGATGGGGCAAAATTTGTAAAGGAGCATAAAAATTATGATGTAATAATTGTTGATTCAAGCGATCCTATTGGGCCTGCTGAAATTCTTTTCCAAAAACAATTTTATTTGGATATAAAAAATGCACTAAATGAGGATGGAATTTTAGTAACACAATCTGAATCAATGTATTATCATCAAGATATAATTGAAAGAACTGGAAAAGATATGAAAGTACTTTACCCTATATATAAGTATTATTTTGCAATGGTTCCAACCTATCCAAGCGGAGTTATTGGATTTTCTTTCTGCTCAAAAAAATACGACCCAATAAAAAATTTTGATTTCACGAAAGCAAACGAAATAAAAGATTTAAAGTATTACAATAAGGAAACTCATACTGGGAGTTTTGGAATTCCTAACTTTTTTAAAAAGAAGATTTATTAGAGTTTCATTCTTTTTTTAAAAAAATTTTCTGATTGGAATAGATATGGATTTTTTTGATAAGGCATTCCTTTTGAACGAAGAATATTGATTCTGTTTAAAGTTTTTTTGACAGACTGCATAAACCTTCCGTAGTTTTTTAGCATTTCCTCTTTGTTCCCTTTATAATAGATATACATAAGTCTTAGCTTTTTATCCATATTTCCATTTTTATTGCAGTCAAGAGAAATAGCTTTTGGAAAATTTGAAAGAAAAACCAAAAGCTCGGGCCTTGTAATTGCCCATGCATTTTCGCAATAATGTCTTTCCTGTTCAAAAAAATTCAATTTTGAATTAATAGTACTTATTGGAAGAAAAAGGATACTTGGCTCTTTTTCAAGCATATTGGCTAATTGGTCTTTTGAAAATCCGAATTTTTCAAGATTTTCAAGCCTTTGACATATGTTTTCAAGACTAATTCCGAGAATCATTGGCTTTTTTACTATGATTTTTATAAGGGATTTTTTATCAATTCCATAATTTAAAAAAAACTGGATTTTTTTTCTAGTAGTTTCACATTGGAAAAAAAGGCATTTTGGATTTGAATGGTTAAACGATTTTCTTACTGATTCTAAAACGACATCGGCCTGCTCTTTTGAAAAGCCAAGTGAAATGAGAACGCCAAGCCGATCATTTAAAATCTCCTTGCGTTCCTCTTGTGAGTAAGCCATATGATAAATATGTGATATTAAATTTAAAAAAGATGCATTTATTAGATTATAATACAAGTAAATTTCAAAAAAAATGAAAAGAAAGCTTTATAAAGGCTCACCATCATATATAATGCTTACCTTTTTTATATTCAATAAAGGTTATCTATGGAAATCTATCTGCTTATAGATTTGACTGAGTCTTCAAGAGTTTAAATGAAAGTGAATGGTGTAACAACAACAATTCTTTAGGTACTCCAAATTCCAGTTGATCCTACTGGAGGGTACTGCTATCAGAATCCGAATAAACCATGCAAGTCTACTTCTAGACTTCTGGAAGTGGCACAAGGCTGAGTAACACGTAGTCAACCTACCCTAAGGACGTGTATAACCTCGGGAAACTGAGGATAATCCACGATAGATGATTTATGCTGGAATGCTTGATCATCCAAAGGGCTGGTGAATTGGAACCAGACCGCCATAGGACGGGACTGCGCGGGATTAGGCTGTTGGTGTGGTAACGGCTCACCAAACCTATAATCTCTAGGGGCCATGAGAGTGGTGGCCCCCAGAAGGGCACTGAGACAAGGGCCCTAGTCCTACGGGATGCAGCAGGGACGAAAACTTTACAATGCGCGAAAGCGTGATAGGGGGATTCTGAGTGGCATTGGCTTTGCCAATGTCTTTTGCCAAGTGTAAATAACTTGGAGAATAAGGGTGTGGGAAAGACTGGTGGCAGCCGCCGCGGTAATACCAGCGCCTCGAGTGGTACCCACGAATACTGGGCCTAAAGCGTCCGTAGCCGGCTTATTAAGTCTACTGTGAAATCTTAGGGCTTAACTCTAAGGCGTGCAGTAGATACTGTTAGGCTTGAGAGCGGGGGAGATTGGGAGTACACCTGGGGTAGGGGTAAAATCCGTTGAGCCTAGGTGGACTATCAGTGGCGAAGGCGCCCAATCAAAACGTTTCTGACGGTGAGGGACGAAGGCTAGGGGAGCGAACGGGATTAGAGACCCCGGTAGTCCTAGCAGTAAATGATGCAGACTCTGGTGTTTCTCTAACGTAAGTTAGGGAAGTGCTGTAGCGTAGAACCTTACAATTTGAATTATCAAATTTAAGGTATGTAAGTGTTAAGTCTGCCGCCTGGGGAGTACGATCGCAAGATTGAAACTTAAAGGAATTGGCGGGGAAGCACCACAAGCCGTGGATGCTACGGTTTAATTGGATACAACGCCAGAAATATCACCAAGGCCGACGGCAGTATGAAGGTCAGACTAAAGATCTTGCCTGACAAGCCGAGAGGTGTTGCATGGCCATCGTCAGCTCGTGGTGTGAACTGTCAGGTTAAGTCCTGAAACGAGCGAGACCCATGCTCTTAGTTGCTATCTATATCTGCGGATATGGAGCACTTTAAGAGGACTGCCCGCGTTAAGTGGGAGGAAGAAGTGGGCGACGGTAGGTCAGTATGGCCCGAATGCCTTGGGCTACACGCGGCATACAGTGATTGGAACAATGGGTCGCAACTCCGAAAGGAGGAGCAAATCCCCTAAATCCAACCATAGTTCGAATTGAGGGTTGCAACTCACCCTCATGAAGCTGGAATGGCTAGTAATCGCGAGTCACTATCTCGCGGTGAATGTGTCCCTGCTTCTTGCACACACCGCCCGTCAAGTCATCCGAATATTTTCTCGATGAGGCCCTGATTCTAGTCAGGTTCGAATCGGGGAAGTGTGAGGAGGGCTAAGTCGTAACAAGGTATCCGTAGGGGAACCTGCGGATAGATCACCTCCAAATTTAATTAAATTTAAATTGGAAATGTGGAGTGCAAGAATTATCCATTTGCTTTCAAAACTTATCTTGAAGAATTCAGATCAAATCTTTTTATTTAAAAATGTTTAGCGAAAGCTAGACACAAAAAATAATTAAAAAAAATGAATATAAAAAATTAGAATAGTCCTCTATTAATTTTTAATACTTTAAAATCACTTACTGGCAATAATTCTTTTAATCTTGCAAGTGATTTTTCAGGTTCTCCTTTTCCACATGCAAAAATATCTATTGCTGCATAGCCATGTTCAGGCCATGTATGAATTGAAATATGAGATTCTGCAAGAAGTACTAATGCAGTAACTCCATGAGGTGAAAATTTATGCGATGAAGTATTAATAACTGTCATATTCCCTGCAATTGATGCATCTATTAATGCTTCCCTTATTTTTTCTTCATCATTTAGAACAGAAGGGTCTGAAAAATAGATTTCCGCAACTAAATGCATACCTAATTGTTCTTTTGGTTTAAACCCTCTTACTGTTATATTTTGCATATTATATTTAATTTACAAAATGTTTAAAAAGCTATTCCCTCAATTTTCCAAGGTTTTTTTTAAAAAAAGACAGATTAGAACTGCTTTTGACAAAATTAAGCAGATTAGAGCTGTTTAAACCAAAAATAAACAGATTTGACCGTAAAACTTTTAAAATGGACTGTTTATAACTTATTTGTGATGAAATGGACATACCTAAGGCCCCTATTGAAAGAATAATCAGAAAATCCGGTGCAGAAAGAGTTAGCAATGAAGCAGTTGAAGCATTGGTCGAGTACCTAGAAGAAATTGCAACAAAAGCATCAAGGCTTTCGATAAATGTTGCAAGGCATGCCGGACGAAAAACTGTAATTTATGAGGATATCAAATTTGCACAAAAAGAGCTTGAGAAAAAATAAAATTATTTTGTCAATTTTATTCCTTTTCCAAATATGTCCCTAATTTCAATAATATTATAATTTTTGAAATCATTGAATGTAATTTCTATTTCATATTTTTCAGAATTTTTATTAAACTTTAATGGTGAAATTAAAACGCCTTCGTATAAGTTATTATCAATATTAGAAGGTTCGATCCCTTCTCTTAAATTAAAATCTATCTTCTTTTCTTTTTTATCGTATTGTACATATATGGAATTAAAATCCAATTCATTTCTATTTGAAGAAATTTTTAATTTTAAAGGATTTAGCCTTATTATTTGTACTTCAAAATTATTAGTATTTTCATAATCTAAAAATAAGAAGGGATTTATATGCGGGTCGGTTGGGGTTTTGAAGTTTTGCGCGCATGAAGCGTTTGGATTTTCAACCTGGTATTCTTTTGAGCAAGTTGTTTGCACTCTTATTTCAAAATGAAGATGATCAAATTCCGTTGTTCCCGAATGGCCCATTTTTCCAATTACCTGGCCCTGATTTACAAATTGGCCCGGTTCTACTAAAATTTCATTTAAATGCATATAAACCGAATAATATCGTGTATAATAATTGCTATGAAATAAGA
>CAZLIX010000024.1:6099-12443 GCA_964559795.1 Microcaldota archaeon | reverse complement strand
GAAAGAATAAAAAAAGGGCCAAAAACAATACGAAAAAAAGGAATAGATTACTTATTATACAGCCTTTTAGATGCAATTGTTGACAATTATTTTGTAGTGCTTGAAAAAATAGGAGAAAACATAGAACTTTTAGAAGAAGAGCTTTCAAAAGAACCAAAAAATGAAACTCTTCAGAAAATAAATAGATTAAAAAGAAAAATAATAATTCTAAGAAAGTCTGTTTGGCCATTACGCGAAGTTATAAGTACGCTTACAAGAGATGAACTTAAAATTATCCATCCGCAGACAATAAAATATTTGCGTGATGTATATGATCATACAATTCAAATAATAGATACTATTGAAACGTTTAGAGATATACTCTCTGGGATGATAGATCTATACCTTTCATCAATAAGTAATAAAATGAATGAAATAATGAAGGTATTAACTATTATTGCAACTATTTTTATTCCTCTTACATTCATTGCAGGGGTTTATGGAATGAATTTTAGATATATGCCTGAACTTGAATGGCATTTTGGATATTGTTTAACTCTTGGAATAATGGCATTTGTTGGAATTATAATGGTATTATATTTTAAGAAAAAAAAATGGATTTAAAGTTTAAACAACAATACCTTTTGCTTTTCTTTTGATAATTTTAAAATAGAATGAACCTATTTTATTTTTTGGATGCATATTTCTAAGTTTTTCAAGCAATTCGTGATCTGTAATATTTGGATTTTTAATCATCAGAGCATATGTAGAAGATACTAACTTATCAAATGATGATTTTGCTTTAATTTCTTTTTTTATTTTTCCTTTTAATTCCGGGTATTTTTTATAAAGCGAGGCTAAAATAGAAGAAAGGCTGGAATAAGAAAAATCAGTATATTTAAATTTTCTTTTTAGAGCCTCTAAAATTTCAGATTTATATAGTTTTTCCCTTTCTGAAAGAAAATCATGTAAAAAATTTAACATAGCTTTTCTTGATCTTTTTAATTCTGGATGAGAAGAAAATACGATTTTTTTGATTTTAGTTTTTAAATATGGCATGGAAAGATATTTATTTGGATAAATCTTTTTAAGTGATTCAAGAAGCTCTTTATTTGAGATTTTTGGATTTTGGTTCATCAAAAGATAAGCAGAATCAGCAATTTTAATAAAACCTGGATTAATTTTTCTAGCCTTTTTTAATTCCGGATATTGTACATAAATAGTATTTAAAATATAGGAAAGTTTTCTTTTAGTTATATGAATATTATGGTATTCTTTAAATTTTAAAAGCAACTCCTGATTTGAAAGTGATGGATCTTGAGCTATAAATCCATATATCGTATTAACAAAATCATAAAAGTTTAATTCTTTTTCTTTATAATATTTATTAAAGCATTTATTAATAATAGAAAAATAAAAACCATTTTCATCGGAAATATTTGGAAATTTTTCGTTAATTTTTTTTGATAGTTCTTCGATAGAAATATTTGGATTTATGCATATATGTAAATAAGTAAAATGCACCATAGCAAGAATAGATAGATTTTTGTTATTTTTTTTATTTTGTTTAAAAAAAGCAGTAAAAATATTATTAATATAACCTTTTCCAAAATAATTATTTGGAAATTGTTCAATTAGCTTTTTATGTACTTCATCCTTAGGCATTTTTGGATTTTGAGTTAAAAGATCATTTAAAAATTCTAATATGTTATTGAGCGGTGCTTTTTTTCTTCTAATTTCTGGATATTCTTTATACAATCTGCTTAAAATGCAATTAAAATAACTTTTTCCAAAATGATTATAAGGAAATTCTTCTTTAAGTTTTTCATATATTTCATTTTTAGGCATTTTTGGATTTTGGGTTAAAAGAACATTTAAAAATTCAAAAATATCTTCTATTGAACCTATTGTCTGTTTGTTTTTTAATTTTGGATACTGCTTATATATTTTATTAAATATAGATTTTAAAGAACCCTCCGTTATTAGATTATTTGGATTTTGGGATTTTAATTTTTTAAGTAAATCATCATTGCCGATAATTGGATTATTAGATATTATATTATATGCTTGGACTACCAATTCTTCAGAAGTTGAAATATATAAAGACTTAACATATTTTGGATGTTTTATAATATCCTCTAAAGATGGGTCGTGGGTTTGCCTTTTTTTTTCTGAAGGTTTTTTTGTTTTTCGTAAAGAGTGCATTAAAATATAATTGAATAGTAGATAATAAAAATGTTTGTTTATGGATTTAAATGAATAAAAAGGCCACGGCCGAGAATCGAACTCGGGCCTAGGGCTCCACAGGCCCCTATACTACCAATGTACTTTTAGATAAATATTATCCAAAATCTATACTACCGTAGCCATTTATCTAGATAATTATTCTTTATAAAAGAGTTTTAAACTCTTTCTCTAAATAAGAGCTTTCTCCGCAGAAGAATTTTACCTTTTTTGCATTGCTTTCCAAAATATATTCCTTGATATCATAAAAAGAAACATGGTCTGACAATGGGAATCCGATATCTACATTATATTTATACCTTAAAACCCAGCCTGATGCAAATGCACAAAGGGATTTTTTTGAAAACGCATCTGAAATTTTTTTTGCGAAATACTTTTTTGCCTGCTTTGGTGGAACTACTGCAATAAAAGAATCGTGCATTAATTCTTCGGCTTCGTCTGTTCCTATTTTTATATAATCTAATTTTTTTCCAAATTTATTATAAATTTCTGAAATTCTTGCAATATTTTCATTAACGATAGGGGCTATAGAACAATACTCGTTTAGAATTTTTATTATTTCTTGCGATTTTCCCATCTCATACCCTCCTATCAAAAGGATCTTATCAGAATTTTTTTTAACCCATTTTTCAATAGAAGAATATACCTCTTCATTATCTGGAAATTTAAAAAAGGGATCTCCATAAGTTGCCTCGATTATTAATTCGTCTGTTTGCGGAATTTGTGCTTTTTTGAAAAGAATTGAATCCTTTAATCTTATATCTCCTGTATAGGTTATTCTTTTTTCATTGGTATCTAAAATTATTTGTTTTGAACCAAGAATATGCCCTGCTTCAAACAATTGAACTTCATTTGGAAGAACTATTTCCCCTTTAAGATCTGCAAGAAGCTTTGTTTCTTGTGAACAGATTATTTTTTCTTTTGTTTTTACCCCGTTTAGATGATCAGAATGAGCATGTGAAATAAAAGAGATATCTCCTTTTGGGTTATCTAATGCGATTTTTTTGTTATTTAAATTGACTTGCATAGATAAAATATAACAATAAAGAATTAAATTAAGATTGAATAAAATACATAAAATACTATATTTAAAAACATTTTGTATAAATATAAGTATATGGGAACAATTAATGTATATTATAGTCCAACACAAACTAATAAAACAATTATTGGAAAAATAAAAGGAATGCCAATTTCAAAAAAATTTGACTTTATACCACTATCAGACTGCGCAAAAACAAGATTTACAGAATTAAAAAAAATAAATAAGGAACGATCTGTATTTTTTTGGGGAGATGGATATAAACACCACGAATCATATTATTTTACAAAATGGACAAAAATTAAGCTAAAGGCAAATATTGACCATCATTCTGATGATATTCCTGTTCATCATGGGCAGGTGACATATTATAACCATATTTATCAAACGCAATTAGATATGATTTCAGTAATTACCCCTAAAATAGACATTGCAGAAGAACGATTTGAAGATGAGATAAAAGAAAATGGAAAAATAATATTACAAGTAATTAAAAATTTCGAACAAATTTCAGAAAAATACGAAAATGGAAGTACGGCTATTACAATTGATTTTGATGGAATATTTGGAATGCCTGTAGTTCCTGCATGGCTTTACGAATCATCAATAGATGCGCAAATGCTTTTTGAATTCGTAAAAAAATATAGGGAAAAAATAGGATTTCTGGATATGGGCGGACTCAATGAAAATATCCCGGATTTCAATCTTTTGGAATTTAATGAGATTAAAAATAGCCAAAGCAAATATGAAGATGCCATAATAACATCTAGGATATGCAGAAGAATCGAACGAAAGAAAATTGAATTTTTAGAAGAAAATGAGATATTTGCATCAAATAAACATTTAGAGGTATTTGATGAAACAGAACCCAAGCCCTTTAAAGCCTTAAAAAGTCTTACAGAAATTTATGATGATGAACAAATCAAAAAAATAATAATTAATGCAATGCAACGTTCTATATCATATTCTGTTTGGACATATGCAAAAATATTAGAAGCATTTGCAGAAAATTAAAGCTGATCCTCGCAAGAATTGTATTCGTTTTCAATTGTTTTTCTAAATACTTTTGACTTTTTTTCTCCCATTTTTTCAATTTTTAAAATTTCCTCTTCGTTTGCATTGATCACGTTTTCAAGGCTTCCGAAATGTTCAAGAAGAGATTTTGCAAGCTTTGGCCCAATCATTGGAAATGCTTCAACAATTGAACGCTGCGTTTGGGATAAATTATGGGTTTTTCTTTTTGTATTAATCGAAAGAGGGATTTTTTTCAAAGATTGTTCATGCTTTGCAATTGAAAAGATCAAATCTGCACTAGAAGAGTGATTTCTTGTAAAAAAAAGACCTGCGTGAAAATCGGTTACAATCGAAGCATATGCTCCCATCAACGCTTCTTTTGAAATGATATTTGCATTTGATTCTCCTTCAATAATTAATATTATATTGATATAACTTTCTCTTAAATTTTGTAATTGATAAAAAAGCCGTTTATCTATTATGGATGATTCAAAATCCGATCTTGTTTTTCTTTCAATTGCAGTGTTTTCAGAGCAGATGAAATCCCCGGAAATAAGCCGTTTTACCTCTAATTCGCATTCAAGATTTCTTAAAAAAGAAATTATCTTGGGATCTTCCCTATCATCTGCAATAATTTTTATCATTTAATTCACTTTTTTTATAAATTTTTCTATTTCACCAAAACTTATCGAACAACCAGAATACCTTAAGCTATATAGCCCTGCTTCAAGAAAATCTTTTTTTAGTGATTTTACTGAATCAAAATAACCAAGCTCATATGCAAGTATCAAAAGCTCGCTGCTCCTTATGAATTTAAAATTAGAAGTAATTTCATGAAAAGCGGAAAGATTTTTTTTATTTATCATTATAGATACTCCAAGCTCCAATTCTAAATGTTTTACATAAGAAACTGGTGATTCTGTAATGAAACGGGTAGTCCTTTCATCAATTACAATATTGTCGATATTTAATTTCTGCGCTGTTGCAATTATTTCTATTTCAGCAAAATGGACGATAGTAAGTGGATTCCCTTTTGCAAAAAATATATTATTTGCAATATTTAGAATATTTTTAGCTTTTTCACCTATATCTGCATCAATAACAGAAATTGTTTTTCTACTCAAAAGCTCTTTTATTCTAAGTGCTGAAAGAGAATATTCTTTTGTTTTCAATGAAAGCGGTTTTTGGACGATTTCTTTTTCAACCTCTGGTGTTATAAAAAATCTGGCATCAGATGAGGTTTTTAGAAAAGGAAGCATGTTTATAAAACAGCTTCGTGTAAGGGAAATTAAAGAGCTGGAATCAAAAAGTATGTCTGCCATTTTATTCACCAAAAATTTTTCTTGCGGTTTTAACCCTTTCAAAAATATCTTTTTCTTCTGAAATCCTATCAAACATCATTGTTTTTCCGGCATAATTCAAAAGCTCCTGCTGTTCTACACCAATTATTTTTGATGCAAGACCTAACGAAAGACCTTGTGCATAAAGTGTTGCTGCGGATTTTATTTCACCTTTTTTTATAAGGCTTAAAACATACCTTGAATCTGTTTTTTCAAGGCTAGTTATGGATTTTTTAAGATGTGAAATTGATTCATTCCATTCTTTTTTTGAATCTTCTAGGCATTCGGAAATAGTTAGCAGGTCTATTTCAATAGATTCAAGCCATTCTTTATATTCTTCTGATAAAAACCTCGGTTTTGAAATTATTTTTGAAAGAATATATGAATAAACTGCAAGATCAAAAAGCTCTTTTGAAAAATTAATTACTGCTGTTTTTAATATTTGATCGTTTAGTTTTCTCATCCCTTTCATGTTTCTGCTCTTAAAATAAGAATAAATTTTTTTGGAAAATTCTTTTTTTTCCTGCATATATGATAAATGGAAAAAAGGTTTATATTTGTTTTTCTTTTATAATAAAAAATTCAGCTCTCTGGAAGCTGGTTTATTTGTGAAAGAATTTGGTTTGTATCTAAAATTAAAATATTCCCTGATGAGTAATAATTGTTAAAGGTAGAAATTGCAGAATTAACAGAATCTTCAAACGAATTTTCAGATCCCAGCATAG
>CAZLIX010000024.1:0-6089 GCA_964559795.1 Microcaldota archaeon | reverse complement strand
CATAGTGGTTTCAATACAGGAAATATAATTGCTTGATTGGGACTCTGCAATACAAACAAATGCATGATTGGGCACCAAAACAAGATAAGACTTCATTCCTGCAAGAACAAATGCAGATGCAAAAACAATTGAGCCATCAATGCAATTTGCACTTCCAACTTCAATAGTCTGTTTTGGCGTATAAATTATCTGTGAACCTGCGAAATAATTTCCTGGTGCATTGACATATTTCATTCCGCTATTTTTAAGCGAGGTATATATTGCTTTCATTTGTATCGTTGTGCTTTCTTTAAGGCTACAGCTTTCAAGACCAGACGCCCCACAGCCTGTCTGATAAGACTGATATCCTAAAAACGCATTTGTAGGGGTATACTCCGCGGCATCTGACAAAAGTTGATGTATTTCATTTGAATTTGGATTTAACCATGCAACAACAAGGCTGTTTTTCTTATCTGCATTGCTGCCGAGATAAGGGGAACTCCAATAAATCTGATTATATGGAGCAAGGGTTGAAGGAATAGAGATGCTATAAATTTCACTATTTTTCTCATCTTTTATTGAAAATAAATAATTTACAGATTGGCTTTGAAGATTGGAATATGCTTTTGAATTAAGAGTTGGGTTAAAACCGAAAATTTTAGTGCTGTTCTTTGTTATGCTTATCGGGAGAGATTGTATTTGTGACCATCCAGGTATGGAAATTTCGGCAGTTCCTGTAAAATCCTTAGTTCCAGAATTATGTATAGAAACTTCAACCATATCCTGATCGAGATATTTATGATTTAATGAAAAAACTGGAACAATCGGATCTCCGAGCAAATAAATTTTTGAAAAATTTATTTCAAGGTTTGAAAAGCCAATTAATTCCATTTTAATTTCAGATGAAATATTTTGAAATGACGCAACTATCGTATCAAATCCGGAACTAATTGGCGAGGTATATTCAACATTACATTTTCCATCGCTGCCAGATATGCATTTTCCATCGATTTTTCCTAAATTAGATTTAAAATTAACTTCAATCCCAGATACGGGACTATTAAGTTTATTTTCAAGATAAACGTTGAGTATAATCTTAGATTTACCATCACCTAAAATAGAATCATTCTGAGAAGAGAGAATTATTTTTTCTGGAGGAAGCGGGGCAAAAACAATATCTGTTTTTGAACTAGAATTAGATGAGAGTGCATAAACAGAAATATTTGAAGGAGTTGTTGTTGAAATTAAAAATGTGTTGCATTTTCCATCAATAGTTTTGCAAGAACTATCAATTAGGTTTGCAGAGCCAGTCGGATAAATTTCAAAATAAACAATTGTTTCATCTGCAATGGTTTCATTTATAAAATTAAAAACTGTGGCAGTAATTTTTGCCCCGGATACCCCATCTGCATCAACAACACTTCGCTCTTTTTCAAGAATAATATATTCTGGTTCATCTTTTAAAACAGGAAAAGAAAATTCTTTTTGAGTATTGCCTGAAATTATAATAAGAGTTTCTTCATAATCTTTTGAGCTTTTTTTTGGCATATAGCAAAAATTGCATTTTCCTTTTTCATCAGTAATGCAGGAAAATGTTTTGCCTTGTTTTGAAACTCCATTTATTTCAACTCCACTAATCGCATTTCCAAAAAAACCAGCCAAATTAACTTCAAAACAAAAATTGCTTTTTCCATCTGCATTTGGAAAAACCACTCCGCCATCTTTAATAGAGATAGAAGTAACAGAAAAATATAAATAAACAAAAACCAAAATTATTGCAAATATTATTGTAAACCAAATGGACTTTGAGATTTTAATTGGAATTTTTTTAAGATTTTTACCGCAATTTGGGCAGTAATGGATATCATATTTGACAGCATGGCTGCAATTTGGGCACTTTGAAATTGACATAAGACATTAATTCTGCAAAAAAAATATAAAAAGTCTTTGTTTTTGAATACATTAAAATATACATATTTACACAAGATATTAAAAATTAAAAAAGCGTTTGGTTTTAATAGTTTTTTATATAAAAAAGAAATACTGATTTCTATATAATACTTATGGAGTTGATTGTGTGGAAGAAAATGATAATGAAAAGGAAATTAATGAGGTTTCTGACAGCATAATTATTGAAGAAAAATCAAGTGAAACAGAACAAAAAATTACCCAAAAAGCAACTGATGTTAACTTTTCAAAAGAGGAAAAGCCAAAACAGATAGAGAAAAAAATTATAGATGATGTTATTAAAACAAACGGGGATGAAGAGATACTTAAATTTTTGGATGAAAGCAAACAAAAAATTATTGTAGTTGGAGCAGGAGGATCTGGAAGCAATACTCTTGACAGATTATTTGAAATGAAAATAAATGATGTTGAGCTTATCGCAATGAATACTGATGCAAAACATCTTTTAAAAGTAAAGGCAAATAAAAAATTAATCATTGGAAAACAACTTACAAGAGGAAGAGGCGCAGGATCAAATCCAAAAATAGGAGAAGATGCTGCAAACGAAAGCATAGCTGAAATTAAAGAAATAGTCAAAGGTTCGGATATGGTTTTTGTAACATGTGGACTTGGAGGAGGTACTGGAACAGGCAGCGCGCATGTAATTGCAGAACAGGCAAAACAGGCAGGAGCATTGACTATTGCAATAGTAACACTTCCTTTTATGTCTGAGGGAAAAATAAGGCTTGAAAATGCAGTGCAGGGGCTTGAAAAATTAAGAAAGAAAGCAGATACTGTTATAATAATAAAAAATGATAAATTGCTTACGCTTGCACCTGATCTTCCACTTGAAACTGCATTTAAAGTCTGTGATGAGGTTCTTGCAGGCTCAGTTAAAGGAATCGCCGAATTGATTACAAAAGCAGGATTAATGAATGTTGATTTTGCAGATTTACGAACAATACTTTCTGATAGCGGATTTGCAGTTATAGGTCTTGGAGAAGCCTCGCTTGATGCAAAAGCAGAAGATAGGACGAGAATTGCTGTTGAAACTGCGCTTAATTCGCCGCTTTTGGATGCGGATGTAAGCTCATGCTCAAAAGCGCTTGTGAATGTAGTTGGCGGGCAGGATATGACCTTAAAGGAAGCAGAATATGTTGTTTCAGAAACTGCAAAAAGAATCCATCAGGACGCCCATATTATATGGGGGGCACGAATAGAAGATAATATGAAAAAATCATCAATAAGAGTTCTTGTTGTTCTTGCAGGGGTTAGATTTTACAGATCAAAAGCGCCAGAAGAAGAACTTGACGAATTGAATATAGATTTAATTGGGTGAAAAAAAATGGAATTTTCAACATTAATTAGAAGGTGCATAAGGATAATTTATATTTCAAAAAAACCTACTTCTGAAGAATTAAATGAGGTAGTTAAAATGACTGGGCTTGGAATAGTAGTTATAGGAATGATTGGATTAATATTTTCATTAGTATTTAATTTGGGCTGGTAAATATGATTTTTACAATAAGAGTTACAACTGGGCAGGAAAAAATAGTATGTGGAATGCTTGAAAAAAAAGCAAAAAAAGAAAATTTGGAGATTTATTCCGTGATAAGTGTTGAAAACGTGAAAGGATATTTGTTTTTGGAAACTCCAGATGAAAATAGCGCAGTAAAACTAATACAAAAAGTCAGGCACGTTAAAGGTTTATTAAAAACTAAAATGGAAGTTTCAGAAATAAAAAAACTTATTGAAATTGGAGAAGAATTAAAAGTAGATATAGAGCCAGGGGATATAGTTGAAATGATATCCGGGCCGTTTAAAGGCGAAAAGGCAAAAATTACAAAAATAAATGATGGCAAGGAAGAAATAACTGGAGAATTAATTGAAGTTGCCGTTCCAATTCCAATAACAGTTAAGGCAAAAACAGTAAAATTATTCAGAAAAAAAGGATCTGATTAAAAAAATTCTCTTTTTTTTATTATAAATATTCATATGAAATATATTTCAAATATAATTTATACTCTTAAAAATGCATTTTTTTATAAAAATAATTAAATAAAATAAAAAAATGATGCTGGATTTTTCCAAAATAAAAAATTTATACTATATTTAAATGTTTTTTGTTTTTAGTTTTTATTATATAAAAATAAAAAAATAAAAAGAGGTGAAAAGAAGTGGCAGCAAAAAAGAAAAAACCAGTAAAAAAAGCAGCAAAAAAGAAAAAAAGATAAATTAATTTAAATTTTTGCGGTTGTAGTCTAGAAAACTTGGAAATATTTTTTCCAAGAAAGATAAATTTTGTTAATGGTTTATTCCATTGCAAACAGAAGCTAAAAACAGCCGATGCTTTCTGCAACCGCGCATTTTTATTTTGTTTTTATTTTTTTATTTTATATCATCTTAATATCTTAAAAAAAGAACATTAAAAAAAGAAAATAAAATTATTCCATGAATTCCTGTGGAGTTGGAATTTCTGCCTTTAAACCTTTTCTTTCCCTTATTTGTTTTACTACACGCGGAATAATTTCTTTTGGAACTGCGCTATAACCAGCATATTCTTGATACCAAATTGCCCTTCCTTGTGTTACCCCACGCAAAACATTTGAAAACCCGAACATTTCTGCAACAGGAATAACTGTTGTAACAGTAGTTGTTTCACCTTCCTGTTCCATTCCTTGAAGCTGTCCTCTTCTTCCGTTTGTCATATTAATAACATCCCCTCCATAATCCTGCGGGGATTGAATTAATACTTTTTGTCTTGGCTCTAAAAGGGAATCTCCTGCCATTAAAACTGCTGCGCATAATGGTCTTTTTATTGTTGGAAGCATTTGAGCAGGACCTCTATGAATGTTATCTTCATGTAATGTTGCATCAAGAAGAGTCATTTTTACCCCTTCAAGTTTTTCTCCTGCTAGTGGCCCTTTATTCATAACCTCTTCAAAACCCTGCACAATGAGCTCTTGAGCCTCATTTAAGTACTGGATACCTTTTGTTCCATCAATAAGAATATTGCTTCCATAAATGTCCCAAAGGCTTTTTGCCTCATCCCTTTCCATACCCAAATCAACCAATTTTTCAACTAATTCTTTTCCTTTTGGTTTACCTTGAGGAATATCTCCGTTTAAAATTGCGTCTACTAATTTTTTATCAAGCGGCTCAACAATTATTTTTAATCTGTTGTGTTTGTTTGGTGATTTTCCTTCAACAGGCCCTGCTTGTTTTGTAATTGCCTCTCTATATACTACAATAGGTGGAGAAGTAACTATATCCACTCCTTTTTCCTTTGAAATTTTATATTCAATAATTTCAAGGTGCAATTCTCCCATTCCAGAAATTAAATGCTCTCCTGTTTCCTGGTTTAATTCCACTCTTACTGTTGGATCTTCTTTTGAAATACCTCTCAAAACTTCAATTAGTTTTGCAAGATCTTTTGATTGTTTTGCTTCAATTGATTTTGTAACTACTGGTTCTGAATAATGTTTTATCTGTTCAAATGGCTCAATGGGCTTTGAACTTATAGTTTCACCGATATAAAGATCTTTTAATCCTACAAGAGAACCTATATTTCCTGCAGAAAGCCTTTCTGCTCCGATTCTATCAGGACCCATATAAATTCCAACCTGTTGAACCCTTTCAAATTTCTTTTTTGAAGAAATATAAAGTTCGTCTCCTTTTACTACTGCTCCTGAGAATAATCTTAAAACTCCGACTTCTCCTGCATGCTCATCATATACAATTCCAAAACAAACTCCAACTACATCTGCTTTTGAATCGCAGGAAAGCATTGCCTTTCCTTCTGGAGTATTCAAATCGCCGTTTCTCCATAAAATAGGAATTCTATAAGGTTGTGCCATTTTCGGGTTTGGAAGATTTTTGATTACCATTTCCAAAAGAACAGAATCTACTGGAGATTTTTCAACTAAAAATGCATGGTCTCCTGCTGCGCATTTTTCATAGATATCCTTAAAGCTAATATTATATGTTTTCATAGATGTTGCACTTACTGCCCATTTATTAAATGCACTTCCAAATGCAATATTTCCTTTTTCTACTGCAACTGTCCAATCTTCTTTTCCTTTAATTTCAGGGGGCATATTTGAAGATATAATCTTATTTATTCCTGTAATTAATTTTACAAGCCTTTCGACCATACCCTTTTG
>CAZLIX010000023.1:0-12659 GCA_964559795.1 Microcaldota archaeon | reverse complement strand
CAGGCACTAGAATTTATCTTCGAAAGGCAAAAGATGACAAAAGGATTGCAAGAATTGTTGATTCTCCAAATCTTCCAGAAGGAGAATGTGTATTTAGAGTGACAAAAGAAGGACTTTCAGATTAAATTTATTTTTTTATTTTAATTATAAATATATTTTTAATTGTTTAGCAGGATTTTAATACAATGATTAAAGGAATTCTTTTTGATTTTGACGGAGTAATCGCAGATAGCGAGCCAATTCATTTTAAGACATTTAAGGAAATTCTAAGCGAACTTGGAATAGTTCTTGAATCAAAAAGATGGCCCCAATTTGAAGGAACAGGGGCAGATCACATAATGAAAACACTTTTTGAAGAGAATAATATAAAAGATGATCCAAAAGAATGGGTTCTAAAAAGAAGATTACTTTTTTTGAAAGAAATTGAAAAAGATAATATACCACTAAAAAATGGCCTTGTTTCTTTTTTGGAAAAAATTAAAAATAAAAAAATAAAAATGGCAATTGCCTCCGGAAGCAGAACCGACATTATATATAAAATTCTGCAAAAGCATAATATTTCACATTATTTTGAAGCAGTCTGTGGCGCAGACCTTGTCTTAAAAAGAAAACCTGACCCTGAGGTTTTTTTGCTTGCAGCCAAAAAATTATCTCTTTTACCTTCACAGTGCCTGGTAATTGAAGATTCAATTTCAGGAATCACTGCTGCAAAAAAAGCAGATATAAAATGCATTTGTATGCATACAAAAATAACTGCAGGATTAAAAGATTGTATGGTCGTAATTAAAGATTATAATAAATTTCCATTTGGAATTTTAGAGGAAAAATAAGATGATTCGATTAGAATTAGACAGGGAAAACAATCAGGTTTTTGCAAAAGATCCAGAAGAAATAACCTCTCTTACAAAAGGATGTTATGGAACTTTAAATAAGGGGGTTATTACACTATATCCTGAAGAAGTATTATATCTTATGGATATACGAAATGGAAAATGCTATGATAAAAACGGCAATCTTTTTACATTTAATGATTTGGCAATTTTATTTACAAAAATAAATAAGTTTTTTGCAAGGTATATGACTTACAAGGATTGGAGAGACAGAGGGCTTATCGCAAGACCTGCATCTGAAATAGATAAAAAACACAATGCAAGCGTTGTAAAAAAATATAAATACAAAGAATTTGTACCTGATGCGTATTCTATAACTGGGGTTTTTTTCCCAGATGATTTGATCACAACAATAGATGATGAAGAATCTGGAAAAGAGCTTTATGAAAGGTATTGGATAGGGCAGTTTGGCACATATAAGGCGCATCATCGAGGTAAAATAGGAAAATTGGATATTTATGAAACTATATTTATGCTAAAACACGGTGGCCTTGACCTTAGAAATTCTTCGCTTAAAGAAGTTTTTGATATTGCAGAAGAAAGAATAAAATATTTTTCAGACCTTTATAGTGTTTATGAGGATTGGAGAAAATCAGGCTACGTTGTAAAAAGCGGATTTAAATTTGGAACCCATTTTAGAATTTATGTTCCTGGCGCATCCCCAGTACTTGAAAAAAATTGGATTCATTCGAAACATGTTATACATGTATTTTCAAGAAAAAATAAAATGCTAATTTCAGAATGGGCGCGTGCAATAAGGGTTGCGCATTCTGTAAAAAAGACATTTATACTTGCAATTCCAGGAAAGGAAATAAACACAAAAGTAACACCGAAAAACCTAAATCTTGATTTTATTTTATATCATCGGAAAAAGGAAGGAATTGTAACTCCAAAAGATGGAAAGCCGAAATATTTTATGTTTTCTTTAAGCGAAGATGAATACCTTAGTGGAGAACAACTTGCAAAAGCCCTCAGGGAATGCAAGGAATTTGGAATTGAAATGCTTATGGCAATTGCAGATAGGGAAAGCAGCGTAACATATTACACGATAAAAAGAATAAATCTCCCAAAAAGCGAATATGAATATTTTGAAATAGAATGGGAACAGCCATAATTGCCTCAATTAATTAATTTTAAATAACCTATGCACAAAGAAATACTTATGAAAAATGTCATATTTTTTTTGTTTGGGTTTTTGCTTATATTTGGATGCATAAATCTCGGAGAGCCTGAAAAACAAATAGAAGAGGAAGAAGAGCTTATAGTAATTGTTCCATCCTTTTCTATAACATATCCTTCTAACAACCTTAAAATAGAGGTAAATAGTCAAACAAATAATGTTGATTTGCTTTTAAAAACTTCAGATATTACGTTAAGGCCTGCAGGAACTAAAAATGTAAATGGAGAGGGCCATTTCATACTGCTTTTTGATAATCTTCCATTAAAAGAGGTCTTTTCAGAAAGCTATGTTATGGAAAATGTAAGTCTTGGAGAACACACCCTTTTAATAGAATTTGTAAATAATGATGGTTCATCATATTCCCCCAAACTTATAAAAACAATTAATTTTGAGCTTTATTCAAAAGAACCGATAAAATACGAACCTATAACATATATAATTAATTTGGAAGACAATCAGTTTGTTCCAAAAGAAATTACAATAAAACAGACAGACAGTGTGTCTTTTAATAATCTTGAAAATATTGCACACGGGATAAAAATTGGAAATAATACTATAATCCCCCCGATTGTAAGCGGGATGAGCGCCACATATCAATTTAATGAAAAAGGAGAATATGAAATAATTTCACTTTTAATACCGACAATAAAAGGAAAAGTGATCGTTGAATAGTCTTTGGGCCCGTAGCGCAGCCTGGATAGCGTAGCACTCTCCTAAAAATTATTTTGGAGAGAGGTGACGGTCGTGGGTAGGTATTTTCTGTCTTTTTTAAAAGAAAATTCCCCATAATCAAATCCCACCGGGCCCGTTATTTTTTAATTTTAGGTTTTTAAGCAGGTTTTAATATTTTTTCAATTTTAATTTAAATATCTTGATTTTATGTTTCCAGAACTTGCAAAACTTTTAGAATCATCAATAGAAGAATGCCTTGAAGATGAAATTGCAATTGCTTTTTCAGGAGGAATAGACAGCACTCTTCTTGCAACAATTGCAAAAAAAAACTGCAATACCCATCTTTTCTGTGCAGGCACAAAAGATAGTGATGATTTGGAAAATGCACAAAAGATTGCAAACGACCTAAATCTTAATCTTGATCTGATTATTTTAGAAGAAGATAATATTTTTGAATATTACAAAGAAATATATAAGATAATACCTTCAACTCTTTTGAAAATAGAAATACTTATCCCAATTTTTGCCTGCGCAAAAAAGGCAAAAGAAAAAAATCTAGGGGCGATTTTAATCGGATCTGGATCAGAAGAATTATTTGTTGGTTACCATAGATACTATACCTATTTTGAAGAAGGAAAGGATCTCGACTTAATTTTAAAAGAAGAGTTTAGAACACTTATAAAAAGAGATGCAGGAATGATTTCAAAAGTCTGTAATTCTATAAAAATAGAAGCAAGATTCCCTTTTTTAAATAAAAATCTTGGCAATTATGTTTTTTCTATACCACTTTTGAAAAGAATGGAGGACTCTGAATTAAAAAAAGGCCTTTTAAGAGATGCATGCAGGCTTTTAAAAGTCCCGCAAAAAGCAATTGAAAGAAAGAAAAAAGCAGCGCAATACGGTTCCGGGGTCCATAAAATTTTAATTAAGAATTCTGATTTTATTTTGGATAATTATCCTGAAAAATTTTAATCTTTTTTTCTTAATGCAAGTTCTTCGCGTAAAAGTATCTTAAATTGCTCTTCCCACAGTTTATTTGCCTGCGCAAAATCTATTTCCCCATTTTCATTTTCAAGCGATGCGAGCATTTTATTTACATACGTATTGCATCTGACAACAAAATCTATTTCGCGAAGTATCGGGTCTTTTGTTTTTTCAGAAGCCCTGTAAATATCATCATATATTTTTCCTTTAAACATCATCTGGACGATATATTGTTCTGGTGCAACCCCTGATTCTTCGCTTCTTCTCACAAGTGCTGGCGGGATGAATTTAATATCTAGCTCTTTTTCAAATTTTGCAAAATCAACGCTGCTTAAATCATACATCATAGTTTCCTTGTTTTTTATGAATTTTGGCTCAAGCACGCATTTTTCTAAGGTATCATCTCTTTTATATTTGAATACCTCTACAAATTTTTTGTTTTCCAAATCGCTTTCATATTCAAATCCTAAAACCCTATGAGTAGCCCCTCTTCTTCCAAACTTTATTTTTTTAAGGAATGTGTATCTGTCTGTTGCAAACATTGATGCTGCAGGAATTCCAAATACAAGTTCAAGCCTGTCTTGTATATCCCGCAATGATTCTGCGTGAAGATTATATAATAAAAACACACCCGGCTGCGTATTTAATAAATTGATAATTCCTTGGACAGAAGTTCTAGATCTCACCTCGTTAATAATTATTGCAGCATCTCCCATTCTTAAAAGTGCATTCGCCATTGAAACTAAATCCAATTCTCCGCCAGGACTATTTCTAACTTCAATATCTGAGCTTTGAACTCTTGAAGTTCCAATATGAAATCCTCTTTTTCTAAATGCCCTTACAGGTATTTCTTCAATATCTTGGATTGGAATTATTCTTCTTCTTGTTCCTATTGCAGATATTTTTGATGCAGTAAATGAAGTTTTTCCAACCCCCTTTAATCCAAGCACTGCTTCACTGCAACCAAGCCCAACCATAACATCATCATAGCCTGCAAAAAAAGGAGATATTGATTTAAAATAAAGGTATTGCGAATAAGTAAAGGGAGCCTCCTTCATTATCCTTAGCGCTCCTTGCAACTCTTCAAATGTTGCAGGTGGCCTTTGCACATGGCACCTCATAGAAAGCCGTTTTATTACAATATCTGCAATTGGATTGATGCTATCAAATTTTTTTCCAGGCAACGACTTAATTCCATTTACAAACGCTCTTTCCAAAAGGTCTCTGTTATATCTAAACAAAGTATGGCAAATCCCATATTTTGCATGCTCGATATAAAGAGGAGAATTTTCACTATCTATATAAATATCTGTTATATTCTCCTTATCTAATGACAATGTTTCAATAGGAGAACCAAGCCCCACAGTCCATGATGCTGCTTCAATTCCCATAACCATCGCTTCCTGCGGGGTTATTTTTATTTTATTCATCATGGCATAATCCATAAAATATTGCCTATATTCTCTTGCCTTTAAATTATACATTATATTAAAGTCTTTTACATCAGCGTACGTTTCATTTATATTTTCATTTATGACATTTGAGAGCATTTTTGAAAGCTCTTGCGAAAGATTTTTTATTATCTTATTTTCGACATTATATAAGTATGCATCTTCTCCTGGTATTTCATATATCTGCACTTGATTTCCATAGGAAAGCTCGTAAGATGCCTCATTATCCTCTAATTTAACTGCGTTTGGTGGAATTTCTAAAACCACCGAATTTACAAAATAAAGGCTTTTAAGCCCGGTTAATGATAAGAATGCAGTTCTCAAATCCCCAGTTTTTTTGACAAGTTCATATAACTTTGTTTCTGAAACTCTTTTCATTATCCCCCGATTCCAAGCCTTAAATGTTTGGTATCCTTTCATAAAAATGCTTTTTTCAGGGGTAGGCTCATTATATTCTTCAAGTTTTGCAACTGCCATTACCGGGTTTAAGAACATATATTCGTAAAAAGACCTTAATACCTTTTTCCTTTTGTTGTATTCCGGATCTTGCGACAAACCATAAATATCATCTTTCAAAAGTATTACTTCAACCTGCCTTATTATTTCTGCATATTCTGTCAAAACCCTTGTTTTTTGTTCATCAAGTTCAATTACAATCTCTTCTTCATATCTGAGTATTTTTATTTCTTGTTCAATTGTTGAAAGATCCTTTAAATGAAGATTTAGAAATTCCGGGGAAGCAAATTCATATGGGCATTTTGCCATATCTAATATTCCCCTTACACCTTCAAGATATAGATTGCACATGATTTATGTATAAGGATATGAGATTTTTAAATTTATTGAATGTAATCTAATTATGGAAACAGATGATTCTTTAAATGAACTTTTAGATATCTGCTCAGCTTCTGATTCCTATCAATTAAATCTTAAAAAAAAATTAGATTTAAATTTAATTGAAAAAAAATTAGAAAGTCTTTTGGAAATCCGGGCTAAAACCCCAGTAGTCCTTCTTGTAAAAACAAGAGATGGAGCAATTTCAATTTATAAAAGCGGAAAAATTTTATTTAAGAATTTTGAGAAACAAAAGGCAAAAAATTTTGCAAAAGAATTACTAAATCTTATTGGTGAAAAAAATGAGGATTGATTTTCATGTCCATACAAACTATTCTATTGATTCAACAATTGAGCCAAAACAATTACTCCAAAAAAGCAGGGAAATTGGAATAATTCCTGCGTTATGCGACCACAATTCTATAAAATCACACAGTGCTATTCCAAAAAATTCCAAGGTAATTTTAGGGGAAGAAATTAAAACCGATGTCGGGGATTTAATCGGTTATTATGTTAATGAATTAATTCCTAAAAACACCCCTTTTTTAGAGGCAGTTGATAAAATAAAAGAACAAGGTGGACTATCTTGTCTTCCTCATGGATTTGATAAAATTAGATATAATATAGGGAACAGATATCCTGAATATGCAAAAAAAGTTGATCTAATCGAAGGCTTTAATTCAAGATGTATATTTAAAGAAGCAAATAAATTAGCAGAAAATTTTGCAAAAAAATATAAAAAATTAACTACATGCGGGTCAGATTCCCATTTTCTTTTTGAATTTGGAAAAACATATTCTATTTTGCCTGAATTTGATTTAGAGAGCCCAAAAGAGCTTTTAAAAGCGCTAAAAAATGCAAAACATCATGGAGTTTATTTTCAAAAGCCTTTGCGTTTTGCATCCTCATTTTATGCAAAATTGAGAAAAATAAAAAAATTAGCTTTTAGAGAATCTTTTTAATGATTCAATTACAAGCCTTGCTCCCATACAAGAACCTCTATTTCCAAGGTAGGGGTGTCCTTTTGCCTGGTCAACACCTGCAATATCTAAATGAACCCAAGGGGTTTCTCCTACAAATTCTTTTAGGAACGCAGAGGCTGTAATTGTGCTTCCTTCTCCTGTTTCGCTTGCACTGTTTTTAATATCTGCAACAGTGCTTTTTACCATATCCTGATATTCTTTCCATAACGGAAGCTGCCATACTCGTTCATGTTCAAGTCTTCCTGCATCTTCAACTATTTTAGAGAATTTTTCATTATTTGTCAGCATTCCTATCGCATGCCTTCCAAGGCATATTGATACAGCCCCTGTTAATGTTGCAAGGTCTATTACAAGAATTGGCTTTTTTTCGCAAGCATAAGCCAATGCATCCCCGAGTATTAATCTTCCTTCTGCATCAGTGTTTAATACCTCTACTGTTTTTCCGTTATACATTTTGATAATATCTCCTGGTCTTTGTGCAGTTCCGCTTGGAAGATTTTCAACAAGAGGAGTTATTGCAATTAATTTTATTGGAAGTTTTAATTCAGATACTGCCTTTATTACTCCAAGTGCAATGCACGCTCCTGTTTTGTCGTATTTCATTTCTTCCATTCCGCGCGAAGGCTTGATTGAAATTCCCCCAGAATCAAAGGTTACTCCTTTTCCAACAACTGCATAGAGCGGGAAATTTTTATCTGCATTATATTCTAAAATTACCATTTTAGGTCTGTTAATGCTTCCCTGCCCAACAGCAATTATCCCATTCATCTTATGTTTCATCAGGTCCTTTTCTTCAAAAACAGTTATTTTTAATTTTTTTTCCTTTGCAAGTTCTTTTGCCTTTTTTGCAAATTCCTCAGGGTTGATTATATTTGCCGGAAGGTCTGCAATTGAGCTTGAATAGTTTTGCGCTTCCCCTTTTATTATTCCTTCGTTTAATGTTTCTTCATATTCTTTTTCGCAATTTACATATATTTCTTTTATTTCATTTTTCCCTTCCTCATCTTTTTTGCTTTTGAACATATCAAATTTATAACCGCAAAGCGCCGCCGCTTCACCTATTGCAAGAATAACATTTTTTTTATCTATTTTTTCAGGCAAATTTATGCTAAGGTTATCTGCTTTTTTTTCAGATGAATAAAAATAAAATGCACCAGTCCCTCTTCTTATAAGATCAAGATAAAATTCATCCCTTTTTCCAAGCCCGTAAATCATTATATTCTGTTTTTCATCCCTAAATGAAAATATCTCTCCTTCTCCTGCTTTGAATTTTTCCTTTTCTTTTAATTTTTCAAATCTTTTAAGCTCTTCTGGTAACTTTTCATTTTCAAATAAAAAATATCCTTCAACTTCCCCTTTCCTATTTGACAGACTGATAGTAGTTTTCATAATTAGAATATAAAAAGAAAAATTTTATAAACCTAAATCAATTTCTTCCCATTTTGCTCTAAATGTATGCAATTAACAGGACAAGAAGATGCAGCGTCCATATTGCATTCTATTTCATTAACTTCCTTTTTAATCGGAGATGCTTTGCCGTCATCATCCATTTTCCAATTTTTTTGGCATACTGCAGCGCAAGCCCCGCATCCTATACATATATTTCTGTCATGAATTATTTTAATCATACCAACCACATTTTATTTTCAAAATATTTATTTATAAATCTTTTTAGGATTTTTAAGGCAATAAACGAATATTCAAATTCCAGGCATTCCTGGGATGTTAAATTTTCCATCCTGCATCATTTTCTCAATTTTTTTTCTCATTCCCCGGTCATTTTTAAACTTGTTTAGCATTTTGTCCATTTTTTCAAATTGTGATAAAAATTCCCTTACTTCATTGACGCTTGAACCAGATCCTTGTGCAACCCGTTCAATTCTTTTTATATTTTTTCTTAAAAGAAGTGCGTCTTCTTTTTCAGCCTCAGTCATCGAATTAATCATTGCCTCATATTTTTTTAATTTTCCTTCACTTTGCGCAACCATTTCTTTTGGGACATCGCTCATTCCTATCATTCCAAGCACATTTCCAAGAGGCCCCATTTTTTTTGCAGCTTTTAACTGCTCATAAAATAATTTTATTGTAAATTTGTCTGATTGGATTTTTGAAAGATCCTGGGCATCGCCAATCTCTTGTATTTTTTCTATTAATCCTTTAATATCAGGCATTCCCAAAAGCTTTGAAACAAATCTTTCTGAGTTGTATATTTCAAAATCCTTTATTTTTTCCCCAGTTCCAATAAATGCTATTTTTGAATCTGACGCTGCAACAGCGCTTAATGCCCCACCGCCTTTTCCGCTTCCTTCGAGTTTTGTTACAATTACCCCTGAAATCGGAACTGCAGATTTAAATGATTCAGTCTGCGATCCTGCAATCTGGCCAATATCTGCACTGATTACAAGATAAACTTCTTCTGGATTTAGCTTTTGATGCATTTCTTTTAATTCCTGTGCAAGATTAGAATCAAACGCGCTTCTTCCAGCACTATCTACAATTAAAATATCCTCTTTTGATTTTAAGAGCGCTTCTTCAATTATTTTTACTGGATTTTTTTCTTCATAATTTGTATAATACTCTGCCTGGGATTGTTTTGCAAGCTGTGCGAGCTGTTCTTTTGCAGCAGGCCTGTCGCAGTCTGCTCCAACAACTCCTACACTAAGGCCCTTCGTTTTATAAAAATATGCAAGCTTTCCAATAGAAGTTGTTTTTCCAGAGCCAAAAAGACCGCACACAAGTATTTTATGCCTGTCAAGCCTTGGAGAGTACTCCCTACCCATCAAATTTACAAGCTCATCATATACGACTTTCAGGACATGCTCTTTTAATGAAAGCTCTTTCATTTTTTCCTTATCAAGAGTATTTTTTTCAATTCTTTTTGAAAGCTCAAAAACCAGTTTTATATTTACATCTGACGATATAAGTATTTTTTGTATTTCTTTTATTAGCAGCTTTACTTCGGCCTCATCAATATAAGGCTTTCCTGAAATTTTGCGAAGAAGCTCTCTAAGCCTTTGCCCTAAGTCCATGTCTAAATGAAGTGCGGAAGTGTTTAAAAAAAGAGCGGGATTATTTTTCAAGAATAATTTTGCGTTGTTTTTTTGGGAACCGCAGAATATATCTCTTCTGAATTTATCTTTTTTATATTACCATAAGTATCAAAGATTTTTGCATCAATTTTTCCTATTTCTCCTTTGTTTATTTTGTACTCTGTGCGAAGGGTTGCGTTTTTTTCAAGAAGCTTTTGAGCATCCTGCTTTTTATTTTCTTCAAATAAGCCAAAAATTTTTTCAACGGCCCCATTTTCAAATCCATATTTTAGGATTTTTTCAAAAATCTGCATTTCAACTTCAAAATATTTGTATATTACTTTTTCGCCTTTTTTATCATACCCAGAAAAAATTACGCTGACTTGTTCGTTACTTTTCATTTTACATTCTATTTCAAGCTTTCCGTTGTAGATTATATTTGCGATTGCACGTTTTGTGTTTTCAAATTCAGTTTCATTTTTTATTACTTCTTGTTTTGTTTTCATTTCCATTAGACATTCCCTACGCAGACATCCGTTGCTGCTTGTTTTTATCTACCTTTGCATATATTTCTGCTGGAACTACATCCGCCATATAATTTATATAATATGATTTTTGCTTTTCAATTCTATGGTTGCCAAAAGCTGTTTTTTCAACAGTGTAGATAGTTCTTAAATTATCTCCCTTTCTTATCTGTTCATCGTCAATTAACATATCTTTTAGTATTTTTACAAGTAATTTATTTTCTTTCAATCCTTCTCTGTACGTATCATCACTATTTAGCATATCTTTCGTATCATTAAAAAATAATCTCAATTTTCCACTTGTAGTATCAGTTTTAATTAATTTTTCGAGTAAATCTGAAGAAAAAGTATATTTTTTTTCTGATATAATATCCCCTCTTTTCATAGGGTATCCTAGCTCTTTTTTATCTGTTTTTATAGTGAAAATTTTTAGCCCGGATTCTTCTGTTGAAATTTTATATAAATCCACTACCAAAAGACCATTTTCAATAGTTTCTGCAGAGTCCATTTTTATTTTTTGAAACTGCTCTAAGCTTTCTATTATTTTCGTTTCCCCCATTTTTTTCACCATTTTTTATTATGTATGGTTAATTATATATTACTTACTTCCAAATAGCCCGTAGCATCTTGGATCGTACCTTATTCTTTTAAATCCAGCTTCAATTAATTTTTCTTTTATTTTATCTTCTATATTTCTTCCTTTTGCCCTTCCTAAAAATCCAACATAATGATAAAGTGTCCCTTTCTGGCAAAGGATACGGTATAATTCCTTATAAAATTCAAGAGAGTATAAATACGGCGCAAAGCTTAGCCTTGGCGGATCATGTATTATCTTTTCAAAAGAACAGTCTTCAAATTCTTTCACTTTTTCAAATGAATCTGCATTTATAATTTCTATTTTCTTTGAATTAAAATATTCTTTGCTATAAGGATTTTGTTTTGCAAGTTCTAAAACTTCTTTATTTTTTTCAATGCTTATAATTTTCGCCCCTTTTTTTGAAGCTTCAATTGCAGTATATCCAAGGCCACCGCAGCTGTCAAGCACGCGGTCAGTTTCTTTTATTTTCAGTTTTGATATAACTTCTTTTGAATACTCCAAAGGATCACTAAAATTATTTATTAAATGCATTCTTACTCCATCGATTTCGAGTATTGGGATTCCTTCAAATGCCCTTAACGAAAAGTAGTTTTTATTGAATATTGAAAGTTTTTCCATTCCTTGTTTTGTTTTTTTGAAAATTCGTCCTTCTTCATCTACAAATAATTCACTCATACAGCTTATATCTTAAACATAAGATTTAAATTATAAACACTTTAATAATATAATGTTAGTGGGTACTAAGGTTAGATTATGATAGATAAAAAGCATATTTTATTTTTATTAGTAAAAGAAAGAATGGGTGAAATTCTAAGCTATGAAAAAGAAGTAGTGCCTATTTTAATAGAATTTTTAAAACATGAACAGCCATACATAAGAGAATTGTCAGTATGGGCATTAGAAGAACTAAATGACAAAAGAGCAGTTGAATCTCTAATACAATGCTTAGCTGATGGAAGCGAGGATGTAAGAAAAGCAGCAGCTATAACATTAGGAAAATTAAATGACAAAAGAGCAGTAGAAGCTCTAATACAATGCTTAGCTGATGGAAGCGAGGATGTAAGAAAAGCAGCAGCAAAAGCTATTGTACAAATAAACGATAAAGACTCTATTCCTAAAATAATTGAATTATTAAAACATAAGGATTGGTGGTGCAGGCAAGAAGCGATAATGGTATTAGTAGAGTTAAACGATAAAGATTCTATCCCTCAAATAATCAAATTATTAAAAAATGATAGTTTGGATTGTAGGCAAGGAGCAATAATGATATTAGGAAAACTAAATGACAAAAGAGCAGTAAATCCTCTAATAAAATGCCTAAAAAATGATTATTATTTTTTAAGAGAAGCAGCAGTAATAGTATTAGGAGAATTAAATGACAAAAGAGCAGTAGAACCTCTAATAAAATGCTTGACTGATAAAGACTTTTATGTAAAAAAAGCAGCAGTAATAGCATTAGGAGAATTAAAAGATAAAAGAGCAGTAAAATCTTTAATAAAATGCCTAAAAGATGA
>CAZLIX010000022.1:0-13455 GCA_964559795.1 Microcaldota archaeon | reverse complement strand
GATTCAATAAAATCCCAGAAAACAAATTTAGACTTTGAAATAATAATATCTGATGGGAAAAGCACTGACAATACAATAAAAATTGCAAAAAAATATGCAGATAAAATAATAACCTCAAATAAAAAAGGAATATCATTTGGAAGAAACCTCGGGGCAAAATATGCAAAATCAGATATTTTGTGCTTTATTGATGCAGATACAATTATTCCTGAAAACTACCTTTCTTCTGTTTATCCGGTGATAAAAGGCGATACTTCGATAGGGGCATTGTCATGCGCTTTTAGATTTGACAATCAATCCAAATCCTTAAAGGCAGTAGAATCAATCTGCAATAATTACCTGATGCTTAAAGGATTTTATGGAAAAGGAGAAATTTTAGGATTTAACGGGGTAATTTCAAAAAAATATTTTATAAAATCAGGAGGTTTTCCAAATAAGCCGCTTGAAGATGGCGCGCTTTCAATAAAAATGAGAAATATTGGAAAAGTAATCTTCCTTTCAGAGCCAAGGGTGATGACATCTTCAAGAAGAATTTCAGACAACGGCATAATAAAAACATCTATGTATTATGCAGGCCTTAGCCTTTCAACAAACATAAACCTAAAACAGCTTAAAAAAATTTTCAAATATAAAAAAACAAAAAATTAAACATATTCAATTGAAAGATCATTTTTTTTGCAAAATTCCTCAATTCTTTTTTTCTGCAAAAGATTGCAGTTTTCATCAACTAAAATTTTTTTGCAAGGAAAATCATTTTTTCTAATCGCTTCTTTCATTATATCATCATTAACGCTTTCTATCTTGTATTTTGGAAGTATATGCCCGATTGAATATTTTCCTTTAAGGCAGAGATTTGTAAATTTTTCAGCATAATGCCCGCCACCGATTGCAAAAACAGTTTCGCATAAATCCTTTCTTTTAATTCCTTCAAGAATAGATCTTGCAACAGCAAGCCCAGCCAATTCATTTTCCCATTCTTTTTCAGATGAACCTATCTCAACAAAAGTTATTGGAACATTAAAAGTCGGGCCGTGATGGTCGCATTCAAGAGATATTTTCCAGTTTAGCCCCATTGAAACATTGTTTTTTTCAATCTCGCAAAGGATTCTTCTTATAAGATTTGAATTGCATATGTTAAGTGTTTTTGCAAGCCCACCAAAATCCGCATCATTCCAATTTCCAGGAACATGAACCGTAAGCATTGGAACAGGGTTTTTGGATTTGTGAGAACTTAGTACAATCATCTCTTCAAAAATTTCAGAAACCTCCAATACATCAGTGTCAAATTCCAAAATTTCAGTTTTAGGTGAAATTTCCCTTATTTTTTCGGCAATATTTTTGCTTGCGATATTTTTTTTAGCGCAGATTATTTTCATTTTAAACAAGCCCGAAAAAAATTACTCCCACTATTGGAATCAGTATATTATCATCAAGAGGTGTCTTTATGCTTTCAGCAACCGCGCATATAATTGAAAGCGGTATTGCAATGTTTCCAATTAAAAATATCGAAGGAATAGAGCCTAAAAAAAAGCCCAAAGTTCCTTCAACTGTCTTATCTTTATTGTAAAATAAATGGATTTTTCCAAACCTTCCAAAAATTCCAGAAAGCCCGTCACCAAAACCAAGTATCCAAATTATTGCAACTGAATAGTAAATATTTGATGTAAAAAGAATTGCAAAAAGGCATCCTGTAGCAAACCAGGCAGAGCCATATCCTATAAACCGAACATTTTTCCTTTCAAAAAGTTCAACTATATGGTCAATAACTGGTATTTTTTTCCCAAGAATTTTTTGATTCACAATTAAGGTTCCAAAAACAATAGATGCAAAAATAAGCATTACTGATGCGGTTTTTCCAAAAAAATAAATTACAACTATACAAAGTACTGCAAAAACCATATGCACATATTTTCTTTCAATTTCATTCATTTTTCTCTTCTCCAATAGTAATCTACAACCCCATAAACAATCGTGCTTAAAACAAGAGAGCCTGCAACATCAAAAAATGTATGGACCCCAAGATAAATTCGGCTGAATGCAATAAATAATGCCGCAAGAAGTATAACCAAATATTTTTTATCATCCAAAAATCCAATCGCAATTGTGAATATTACAATAGAATGAAGGCTTGGAAAAGAATAATCCGTGCCACACCCTATTTTTGAATCAAAATAAACGCAGGGGCGTTCGATTTTATAAATATCTTTTACTATGGTTCCGACCAATATTGCCAAAATTACCGCAATTATTAGTTTTTTTCTTTTATCATTATTTTTTTCAAAATAAAAAATTATAAAAAATATAATAAAAACAAAAATTATCGGATTGTCTATAAGCGATGATAGGAAAGTTAACTGTGGATTTTCAATAGAGCTTAAAGACAATGTTACAATATCCATATTCTATTTTCCGCACATAAAAAAATATAAACCCAGGCTAAAAAACACCATTAATATATAATAAAACATCCCAATTGATTTTTTGCCTTCAATTTCCATTATATAATACCCAGAAATTCCAGAATAAATTATCAAATACATTGGAATAAAAAAACTACCAATCATTTCATTGCTGTTTATTTTTCCCATAATCTCTCCGATGTCAGATAGCATTTTAAAAGAAGCCAAAAGTATTAGAGGGATTATAAAAGAGCCCATTATTAAAGTGTATTTTTGCATTGAAAGGGCAGATGCCCGCTCGCGTTTTATTTCAAAATACCTGAAAACATTCTGCGCCATTTTTGCGCATAAATGGAATTTTTTGCTTTCAAGAACATATTTTAAAAGTGAAATTGTTCTTTTGAATAATTTCGAGTCGGTCCGATTTTCCATATCAAAAATTATCTTTTCAAAACCAACATTCGAAGAGTGCTGGCTGTATGATTTTTCGAATTCTTTTGAAATTTCCATATAATTAGAATTTCCAATTTCATATAAAATCCGGCCAAAAGAAACCCCTTCAAATTCTGAAATCTGCAAGAGCATATCAGGGATTTCCTCTTCAAGCTTTTCTTTTTTCTTTTCCATGCCATATTTTGTAAAAATAAACCAAGCTGCAGAGGCAAATGCAATAAAAACAGCGCCAATTCCAAACCAAAACGAAACTGAAAAAAGCAAAGTCAAAATTACAATAATGATAATTCCGTCCATCTGCCGTTTTTCAAAAACATCAAAAGGAGCCTGTTTTTTTGAAATAAAAAGTATTGAAAAACAAATTGCAGGAAGAAGAATCAATAGCCATATTCCAAGTTCTATTTGCGAAATTTTGACCCCAAACGAAAGACCCCCGACAAAATAAATAACTATTGAAATTGCTGGCATAAGTACCGAAAGGACCATAAAGATAAGTCCAAACATCGCGCTTTTAGAGGAATATTCCTTTATTTTATGCTCTTGCTTTAACAAAAGGTCATCTGCGATTTTTTCTATTTTTTCTCCTTTCTCACCGCTTTTATATGCAAGTATTATCCTGCTTGCAGCTCGCATTATTTCTTCTGATTTATACTCCTTTGCAACTAAAAACACTGCTTTTGAAAATTCCAGCCCGGTTTTTTCCTTTTGTAGTATATTTTTTGCAAAGTTTGAAAACTCGCCGTAATCTTTTGAAATAATTCCAAGAATACTTTGAAAGTCAAGGCCGCAGTCAAGTAGCACTGCAATCCTTTCAAGGCCGAAAGGAAGTTCTGCTTCAAGCATTCTTGCATTATTTTTCATATTTTTATACCGTAAAATTCTTTTTGTATCTTTGCAAAAGATTTTTTAAAATCAGTGTTGCAGGAATTTATTATCCCTTTTCTTTCTTCAAGCTCTTTTGAAAATTCTTTTTTTGTCAGGCCAAGCTGATTAGATACTTTTTCTGCGAATTTTCCTTTTGACAATTTCTTATCAGGCAAAAAATGGATCTCTCCAGAAGGGGTTGAAATTTCAAGCATTTTTCTTATCTGATAATTTCTTTTTGTTTTAATGTCATATTTCAAAAGCCTTCTTTGAATTATTATTGCATCAATTGAATTTATATCATCATTTGTTATCCCAAATGTTTTTAGCCGCTGGGTTGCTTCTTTTGAGCTTCTTGCATGCATTGTCGCATAGCAACCCCGTGCCTGCCCTGAAATCATTCCATCAATCATTGCAAATGCCTCTTCTTTTTTTCTTATTTCCCCAACAATAGTTCTATCAGGTCTCATTCTAAGGCTGTCATAAACAAGCTCTGAAAGATCAATGCCATTTTCCAAATTAGGCATCATTTTAATCTGGTGATTGTGCGGAATTGATATTTCAGGAGTTTCTTCTATTATAAGAATCCGCTCCTCTTCTGGAACAAATGAAAAAAGGCCATTTAGAGTAGTTGTTTTGCCGCTTGCAGTATTTCCTGCAATAATTATGTTGCTGTCTGATTGCATTACAAAAGACAAAAATGCCATAGATTCAATATCACAGGTCTTGTTTTCAACTATTTCTTTAGGGCAGTATGGGTTTTGCCTGAATTTTCTTATTGTAATTTCCCCATCTGAAATAGGAGGCAGTGTTGCATGAAGACGAGAACCGTCCTCAAGCATTGCATTTACCCGCGGATTTTTAAGCGTTATTCTTCTTGATGTGTTTTTTGCCATTTTATTTACAATTTCAGCCATCATTTCCTCTGTTTCAAAACAGGCATTGACGCTTCTCCACCCATTTTGCCTATCAAAAATATATACAGGCTTTTCTAATCCAATTACGCTTATTTCCTCAATTCTGTCATCTTTTAAAAGTTCATCAAAAAAACAAAGCCCAAAAATATGCGAAAGTGCAATTTCTAAAAGATATTCTTCCTGCTGGCCATCTATATATACCCTCATTTTTCTGCATTCTGATAAAAGCATTTCTCTTATTTTTTCAAGCGCATTTTCCCTTGTTTTTATAGTTCCGTTTCTTGCAATTTCCCCATATTCCTTTTCTATTCTTAAAATCAGTTCCTCTTCTTCAATGCTTAATTTATGGAATGCTAATTTATAATCCCCATCAGATGTTATTTTCCATCCAAGCATTCTATTACATCACCGATTTTAATTTTTAATTTAAGATTAAAGCTTTCAAGAAGGTATTTTGCAGGCCTTTTATTTTCAATATAAAAAGAATAAGGCCTCACCTTTATTATCTCGTTTACTTTCTTATTTTTGTCAAGATAAATCGCATAAAAAGGATAATTTACAAAAATAGAATGTATCGGATTTTTACCTTCCTTTTCAAAAACAAAAAATATTGTTTTTTTATTGTCTTTTGAAAACATAAGGCCATGCGCCCTTGAAAAAATATCATCTGCCAGAATGCAATTTTTTGAAATCAGATCGCCATTTTTTTTATTTATTATTTTTACAGCAACCCACCTATTTTCCAAATCTTCTTTTCCTTTTATTATAATCCGTTATTGCAGTTTCAAAGTCTTTTTTTGTAAAATCCGGCCATAATTTATCGCAAAAATAAAGCTCGGAATATGCGCTTTGCCATGGCATAAGCCCGCTCAATCTTTTTTCCCCAGAGGTCCTTATTATAAGGTCCGGGTTTGGAATTCCTTTTGTATAAAGGTAATTTTCAAATGTTTTTTCATCAACTTTTTTTATACCTGATTTGATAATTTCATTTACAGCATCAGTTATTTCGGCCCTTCCCCCATAGCTCATTAAAAAATTAAGCTGGTATTTTTCATTGTTCTTGAATTCATTTTCAGCTTTTTTCATCATATTTGAAATCTCATTTGGAAAAAGATCTGTTCGCCCAAGAAAGCGTATTTTTACATCGAATTTTTTCTTTTCGTTGCTTACAAGCCCCTTCACAAGATTTTTTTTAAAAAGTTCAAAAAGCTTCAAAAGTTCATTTTTTTCACGCTTGAAATTTTCAAGGCTAAACCCCCACATTGTCAGTATTTTTATGTCGTTTTCCTTGCACCATTTTAGGATATCCCCTATTTTTCTTATTCCTATTGCGTATGCCTCTTCTTTTGAAATGCCGTGCTCTTTTGCCCATCTTCTATTTCCATCAGGAATTATTGCAAGATGCCTTATTTTTGATTTAGATATTTTTCCCACCAGCTATTAAATGAATGTTAATAAATTAAAAATATTCCTACATTTTCATAAATTTACAATTTCATAAAAATTTTATCAAGATACCCTATTTTATATCTCGTCCATTTTGGAAACACTGCAAATTTTCTAAAACCTAATTTTTCATATAATCTTTTTGCAGGATAATTTTTAGAAATTACAGAAAGATAAATATTTTTAGATTTAAATTTCTTTTTTACATCGCAGATAATCAATTTTAAAAGAATTGTTCCAAGCCCTAGACTTCTAAATTCTTTTTTAATTGCAATTCCAAGACAAACATTTTCATTTTCCCTAAATTTATCTTTTCTTCCCTCAACTGATGCAATGATTTTATCTTCAAAAATTGCAACATAATATATTTTTTCTTTTCTTTCTATTTCCGTTATGGTATCTTCAAACCATTTTTTTTCTTGCGCATATGTATATTTTTTATCTAATGCAAGAAATATATTTTCATTATAAAATGAATTTATATACTCTAACAATTGTGTTACTTTTATTTTTTCTGATAGTTTTTCAATTCGTATTATATTCCCATTTTTTAATTTAATCTTCATTAAAACACTCATGTAGTTATCAAATCTATTCTATTTTCTTTTTGCGCATCCTTGATTTCCATTGCAATCCTTCTTCCAAAAGATATTTGCTCTTGGAACAAATAACCAGAATATGGGGTAAATCTTGTTCCAGGAGAACCCGGCATTCTAAATGAAACATCAAAGGTTGTAAATTGCTCTTTTCCATCCTTTTCAATCATTGCCCCCTGCAATGCAAAAGGCCCAATTATTCCAGGAGGATATTCTTTTTTTACCGTTTCAATGAATTTTTCAGCCTGTTCAAATACTTCCTGCAATAACGATTCTCTTAATGTGCATGCGATATGCCCCACTTCTATATTCCTTGGCTGGCTTGATTTTAAGACTTCAAGCTGTATATCTGCAGGCATTCTCAAATATCCGTCAAGATTGGTCTGCCTTCGTGTATCAATTCCTAAAAGTTCAAGCTCCTGGTGAATTGGAGAATAAAAAAAATTAAAATTAAAATGCGCGCCTATTACAAATTCTTCAATTGTCGCCTTTTCAAGATCCTTTCTATTGATTTTTCCAGATTTTATCAGCTCTTCGCTTTTTTTATAATACTCCTCGTAATTTGATGCCGTAAAAAATGCCCTTTCATAGCTTCTTTTTGCCTCATTTACTTTTACAAGCGAAAGGGAATCTATTTTTTTTGGATTTGAAACCTGTTTTGGATAATTTATTTTTGCTTTTCTTAAAAGGTCATATTGGTTATTTTTTTCAGTTCTTTCCTCTGCTTTCAATAGTTTCCTGTTTCCAAAAATTGGAATTTCAAATCCATTTTCTATTTTTTCATATCCTACATAAACTGAAAAAGACCGGTTAGGGACAAAAATCGCATTCTTTTTTTTCAAGTAATCTATTATCGTTTTTGAGCACATATCCTTGAATTTATCTACAAGAACTACCTCGTCAATTACCCCTACTTTCCGTTCCCCCCGAATTCTTGCCTTATAATAGGACATATATGGGAATTCTCTTCCGCGCTGGCATATTACGCCGTTTCTAATTCCCTCTTTTTTTGCCCCTTCGCAGACATCAAGTGCAGAATGGCTTCCGATTGTAAAAATAGCATGCTCCATTTTTCAAACCCCAAAATTAATCTCAAATAGAATAAATTTAATCCTTTCCTTTTTATTTTCATCTAGAAAACACCAATAAGCTTTTAATATTTGTTTTTTTATTATATCCTTATGTTTAAGCCCTCCCTAAAGGAAGTTGCTATATTTAGCCCGAGCCTTGAAAAGGAAAAACCAAACCTAAAAGAGCTTACAAAAATAGAGGACAATTTCCAAAAAATTGAAGAAAGGTTTAAAGAGGAGGCGCTTGAAAATATTTATTATCGGAGTCTTATTACCCTTGCCCTTGGAAAAGATTTTTCAGAAAGGATTGCAATATCCAAAGGGGAAATAGAGCGTTTTACACTTTTATATTCAACTGATTCAGCTGAAATAGAAAAAGGCACATATAGAAGCATCATTCCTCTTCAAAAAATCGGATTTTCATGGAAAAGCCCGCAATCTTCAAGCCTTAGAAAAAAATACCGCGCAAATGCTGAAAAAATGTTTGAAAGGCTTGAACTGTGCAATTTTGGCACAAATTGCGAATCAGGAAAAATAGAGCTTTTCAACATTCCATATAAAACTGTGGATTATCTTGATTTTTCCTCTGCTGCGGCAATTGTTGACAAAAGGTCAAGAAAAAGAAAAGACCATAATTCAGGAGATGCGGTTTATTTTAGGGATTTTTATTTAAACGGAAAAAGAGCGATGCTTTTTGGAGTATTTGACGGCGTTTCATTTAAAAATTCAAATATGGATGAGAAATCATCAACCCTTCTTATTTCTATTTTCAAAAAATATTTTAATTCGGTAAGCTTTTCAAATGATGAGGAACTTTTTCGCCAGTTCCAGGCATTTTTAAATATCGCAGAAGATGAACTTTCGAAATTAAACTGCCAATGCGGGGCTTCAATGTCAATTGGAATTGTTTTTGATAGAACCCTTTATTACCTTAATATAGGAGATACGCGAATTTATTCCATTTCTTTTGGAAAAGAAATTAATGCAAAAAAAATAACAATTGATGATGGAATGGGGGGCATAGTCCAAAAAGGCGCGATGGTAGAATACAATGAATTTTATTCACAGCTTTCCTGCCCGCAGCTTTATATAGGATCTTTTTCACAAAGCGTTTCAGGATCAAAGAGGGTGATGGGGAAAATATCACTAAAAAGCCCCAACATCGGAAAAATTTCACTAGATGATTCTGATTTTGTTTTTGTATGCACTGATGGTTTTTGGTCAAACCTCCCGTTTTTATTTGATGGGGAGAATGTTTTGGACGCATCAGGAAAGCAGATAATTGAAATTCTTCTTGAAAAAAGCAATTTGAAAAATCCAAAACAAATTATAGAGATTTTTTATAAATAATCAAAATCAAATATGAAAATTTCTTCAACTGAAAAATTTAAAAATTCGATAATAAGGCCAAATCCTCAAGATATTGGGCTTTTGGGGTTTTCAATTTAGATAATCGGTTTTGAAGGCATATTTGGAAGGTTATTTTTCATTCTATAATTTTCAACTATTCTTATTGCCCTTTTTTGCTTTTCATCCATTTCTCTAAGGCCGATTGGAAGATATATCCCAAAATCAGCAAGGTTTTTTGCCCCATCACTTACTAAATAATCCAAAACATCAACTACTTGTTTTTTTCCGCCATTCTGGCTTCCAAGAACGCTTAATGCTATTGCAATCTGATTTACAAAATGAGTTTTATCTGTTTCATTCATATCTTTCCAGATTAAAACCATCTGTTTTTTTGTTTTTTCATCAATTTCTGAAAAGGAAACCATTTTTTTCCTCCGTTATGCCCACTTATTCAATTCATTTGGTTTGTCATTTTTTGCAGCTTTGTCAAAAATGTTTTTAAGTTCTGTTGCAGCAAGTCTTGCGCTTATTATTTGTTCATCTGCCGCTTGCTTTGATATTTTTACAGGAAGTTTTTTTTCAACATTTTCTTTTTTTGTAGGAATAGCTTTTTTTGTGTCAGGTTTTATTAATTCTTTTTGGACAAGATCTCTTTTTCCGGACATAACTATATTTACCACAAAGATATTTATAATACTTTCTTTATTCAATTTGAATTTCGATAGATGGGCAAACCCTTCTCCACTCCCCGTTTAGGTATTGCCACAGCTCTTTTGAAGCAGAATCATATACGATGCTTGTTTTTGAAGATACTTCCTTTCCTCTATCTATTTCAATTAAGGGAAATCTATATGTCCATGGGATTTCTTCTTTGAATGGGTTTCTTTCAACAAGCGCTATTTTTCCAGATTCCCTTTTTTTTATTTCACACCATTTTATTATTTTTTGGATTTCTTCTTTTGTCGCCATAATACCAGCTATTTTGCAAATATTTGTATTATATCTTTATCTTTTAAGGAGTGTTCTAAGCCAACGCGCTGCCCTGGGTGCTTTGCACTTTGTCCCCATATAAGAGCATACTTAAAATTTTTTTCAAGATCGCGGTGCAATATTTTACAAACATCTTTAACAATAGTTCCTTCTCTCATTATCAATGCCTCTTCCAAGTCTGCCTTTTCTCCCCTTCTTTTTGTAAAAATTCTAATAAATCTTAGTTTCCTGTATATCTCATCTCTCAATTTTTCAAGTCCAACATCATTTTCTGCAGAAATTTCAATTGAATCTTTTGGAAACTTGTTTTTGTCAACCCCCAAATCTGCTTTGTTTATTACAGTAATTGATGGAATATAGCACCTGCTTTGTTCAAGCGCATCGATAAATCTGTCAAAATTTACTTTTTCTCTTAAGATTACATTTGCGTTATGTATCCCATATTCATTTAATGCAGCATATATTTCGTTTTTGGTTATATTCTTCAAGAATATATTAGAACTTAATAAGTTTATTCCATCCCTTATTGTTTTTTGTATAAAAACATCTGGCTTTTTTTCATTTAGCCTTATTCCAAAACCATATAGCTCTTTTAAAATTATTTCATAATGCTCTGGTTTTTTGCAGTCAAGAAGAATGATTATTAAGTCTGCTTTTCTTGCAACCGCAATTATCTCTTTCCCTCTTCCCCTTCCTTCCATCGCCCCTTCTATAATTCCAGGAAGATCTAAAACTTGTATATTTGCATCCTTATATTTCATCATTCCAGGAATGCACGTAAGGGTTGTAAATTCATATGCTGCAATTTCTGATTTTGCATTGGTAAGTTTATTTAAAAGCGTTGATTTTCCAACGCTTGGAAAACCCACCATTACTACGGTCGCATCCCCTTGTTTTTTTACATCAAATCCCATTCCACCTCCGCCGCCTCCTGAGGAAGAATAAATGCTTTTTTTAAGTTTTGCGATTTTTGCCTTAAGTATTCCTATATGGTATTCTGTTGCCTTGTTTTTTTGTGTTTTTCTTATTTCATTTTCAATTTCAATTATTTTTTCATCAGCAGAGCCCATAAGAATCACACAAATCTTTTAATCTTCCAATTAATTCATTTTTGTTTTCAGCTATTAGTATAAATCCATGTCCTTTTATTTTTATCAAATCTTTTTTTTCCGATGCCTTTGCAGCGCTTTCTGCAAGTTCTGCTGTTCCATATTCAAAAGGCCCTATTTCAAACCCTATTTTTTTATCTAATAACTTATCTAAATGAAAATGAAGTATCATTTTTACATCCTTTCTTTTTTCATAAATTAAATAATGCATCCTGCTTTCAGATGATGGCTCTCCGTTTGCACAATAAATCCTATCTTCGTTTAATCCAGTTACCAAAACAACATCTTCTAATTTTAAATTCCCCATATTTTTTCCAGCTTTTTTTATCAAAAAACCATCTTTTTTCCTTATACTTAGGTTTCCTTCATTTCCATTAATCTTTATTATTTTTGAAATCCTTTTTCCAAGTTCCACTAATTCTTCCTGGTTTGTAATTTCTTTTTTGGTATCAATAATTTTGAATTTTATTCCATTGTATTTTTCCATATTTTTTCAATCCCTTTAATATTTTTAAAAATCCCGTATTCAGTGACATATGCACTTACATATCTTGCAGGCGTTACATCAAATGCAAAATTTAACGCGCTCGCCCCTTTTCCGTAGAGTTTTTTTCCCTGTATTTGGAGTATTTCATTTTCATTTCTTTCCTCTATTTTTATTTTATCTCCAGAATCAATTGAAAAGTCAAAAGTGGAAATTGGCGCCAATACATAAAATGGAATCTTATTTTCTTTTGCAATAACTGCAAGGTTGTATGTTCCTATCTTATTTGCAAAGTCTCCGTTTTTTGCTATCCTGTCTGCTCCGACCATCACACAATCTGTTAATTTTTTTTGCATTAAAATACCGCTTGCAGAATCAACTATTATTTTATTTGAAACCCCTGCATTTTTTAATTCAAAATTGGTAAGCGCTCCTTGAAATCTTGGCCTTGTTTCATCAACATATGCAAAAATTTGTTTTCCAGATTTTTTTGCAAAAATAACTGCGCCAAGAGAAGTGCCATATCCTGCGGTTGCAAGAGGACCTGCATTGCAATGCAATAAAATCCTGCCATTATTTTTTATTAGTTTTGCCCCGTTTTCTGAAATTTTTCTTGTTTTTTCAATTATGTTATCATGCCATTTTTTTGCAAGATCTACTGCATCATTTTTGCGATTTATTCCATCTAGCATATAATCAATTGCGTTGAAAAGATCTACTGCAGTTGGCCTGGATTTTTTTAATATACTTGCAGCTTTTTTAGGATTTTTTGAAATTGCAATTCCGTATGCCCCTGCAATCCCTATTGCAGGAGCGCCGCGCACTGCCATTTCTTTTATTGCTTTTGCAACCTGCGCTTCATTTTTGCATATTAAATACTCTTTTTTAAATGGAAGTTTTCTCTGGTCCAAAATAATTAATTTTCCGTTAATATATTTGATTTCATTCATATTTTCAATACTAATTAAAGTATTATAAATACTTTCTAATCTGCATTTTTATTTGTATTACCTCTATAAACATGAAATTTTTCTCTTCTGCCTATTGACGAAGCCTTCCCCGAAAGTATTTAAAATAGTATAGACGAATATAAAGCGAAGACTATTGTCTTGTTAAGGTGAAATTATGGCAAAAGGAAAAAAAGTAGGTTCTGAAAAAGTTGAAAGAGAAGACGGATATCTTTATTATGTAGGAAAAGACGGATATGTTTGGCAAGCACCAATGAAACACAACAAAAAAGGAAAAAAGAAAAGAGTTGGTAACGAAAAAGTCGACAAAAAATCCGGATACATGTACTATCTTGGAAAAGATGGATGCGTGTGGGAAACCAAATTAAAAAATGCATAGTTTTTTTTAATTTATTTTTTTCTTTTTTTATTTATATTATATATTATATAATGTTATATTGATTTTTCTATTTTGGCGATGATTTAAAAACCTATTCGAACAACATTTATTGTACAATTTCTAAAGGTGAGATTTTAATGAAATTAGTAATATCAGAACCAAAGAGTGGAAAAAGCTATCAAATAGAAGTCCCAGAAGATAAGAAAGCATTCTTATTAGATAAGAAAATCGGGGATAAACTTGATGCAGGCTTTATCGGAGCAGAAGGATTTGAAATAGAAATAACAGGCGGAAGCGATGACAGCGGATTTCCAATGAGAAAAGATGTTTATGGAAATAGAAAACTAAGCGCATACCTTTCAGGAGGGGTAGGATTTAAGCCTTCAGCAAAAGGGGAGCGAAAAAAGAAAATGGTAAGAGGAAACACAAT
>CAZLIX010000021.1:8676-14242 GCA_964559795.1 Microcaldota archaeon | reverse complement strand
TTTTGTGGCATTGAAGCCTAAGGCCGTCAAACTTATACTCAACAGCGCATTCTCCTAGCTTTTCAATTATTTCTTTTGGATTTGAAAGCCGCTCTGCAAGTGCTGGAACAAGAGGCTTGAAAGGCTCTACTTCAAATTTTTTTATTTTTTCAGGAGAATTGAAAAAAACCTCTGCAACATACCCCAAGTCTGCGCATATATTATATGCTCTTTCAATTTCCTCTCGCAGTGATTTATCTCCAGCTCCCACATACGAAAGTGCATCAAGTATAGTAGGATCCCCTACTCCAAACCTTAATTCCCCCAAGACAAATCTTATGATAAATCTTGATTCAAGAGGAGATGCATTGTTTAATATTTCAATGAGATATTTCTTTTTCAGGTCCTGGCTTCCAAGCCCGCCTGCGTTTGCGATTTTTAAAAAGGAAAAATAAAGCCCCTTAATTGTAAGCTCTTTTTTTGACAAGAATAGCTGTTTTTTTTTAGAAAGGAATTTTTCTCCAACAAGCCCAAGATCCCCAAGTTGCCTAAATTCTTTTTCTATCTCATTTTTTAGGTTTCCTGATGCAGAAGCGATTGCATCAATTGCAAATCTTTCCCCAAATCCCATATCTACCCCTTCATAAGGAGGGGCGATTATTCCTTGAAGAATATATACAAGTGGCCTGATCTCATCAGGGCCTGCATTTTTGAATAATTCTGAAAGAATCGAAGTCATCTCAAGTCTTGATGCTGTTTTTTCAAGCTTGTCAAATCCTTCTGCGCATTCTAAAAATTTCATTTAAATTAACTCTCCTCTTGCCTGTTCTATTTGTATTCTTGCAACATCTTGTTTTCTTCTAAAATCTGGAAGAACTGAATTTGAAAACTTAAGATGCATTAATGAATCAAAGATATTTTCCATATGCGTAAAATATCTTTCAGCCTCTTTTTTATCTCCCTTTCTTAAGGATTCATACATCTCTCTTTTTAATTCTCCTGTGCAGTCTAAAAGTCCCAAAAGATAGGGAACTGAAGGAGATCCTGTCTTTTTTAAATTTGGGATTGGTTTTTTTAGTGCAATTGCAAAAAGAACCTCTGCTTCCACATATTCCTGATAAATATGGTCTATTTGCGATCTAAATTCTGCCCTGTATTTTTTCAGTATCTTTAATATTTTTTGAGCCTGAAAAAGATTTTCTTCTGCCCCTTTAAAATCTTTAGAATGAATTGATTTTATTGAATTTGCGCAAAATCTTACCGCAGTTCTTGTATTAACAAGTATTTCATCCATTCTTTTTTCTTTTTCTTCAAGTTCTTTTTCGATTAGGATTATATCTTTCATAATATACACCTTATATAACTTGAAAAAGAATATTTTTATAGGTTCTTTGTTTATCTATTAATCATATTTATTTAAGATTGGTGAAAAAATGGTTATTGTTTTGTCATTGGGCGGAAGTTTAATGAATACTGAAAAAGGGATAAATTTAGATTATCTTGAAAAAATAAAAAAAATTATTGATTCAAATGAAAATAAGTTTGCAATAGTTACCGGGGGCGGTTATCTTGCAAGAAGATATGCAAACCAGATTAGAAGCGGGGGCGGAAGTGAATTTGAAGCAGATGAAGCTGCAATTGAAGCAACAATTGAGAATGCAAAAACCCTGATAAAAACCCTCGGAAAAAATGCATATCAAAAAGTCCCAAAATCTTTTAGAGAAGCGCAACAGGGCCTTGCAAAAAAGAAATATGTCGTAATGGGAGGGACAATTCCCGGCATTACAACTGATGCAGATGCAGTTCTGCTCTCAGAATGCCTTGGCGCAGAAAGAATAGTCAATATAAGCAATGTGGATGGCATATACAATAAAAATCCAAAGGATTTTCCCGATGCAAAAAAATATACTTATCTTACGCACGATGAATTGGTAAAATTAGCAGTTGAAAATGATAAACGGATGGCAGGAACTAATTTTGTGTTCGATCTTCTTGCATGCAAGCTTGCACAAAGAAGCAAATTAGAGGTTCATTTTGTAAACGGGCAAAACCTAAATGATTTAGAAAATGCAATAAATGGAAAGATGCATTCAGGAACAAAAATAAAATAAAAAATTATTTTAATAATTTTGCAATTTCCAAATCAGGCATTGTTTTGAATTTCTTTTCTTTAACTGTCGCATAAGAAACTTCTACATTTTCTGGAAGAAGTTTTTTTTCAGTTGTTTTTTTAAGCGCGGTTATTGCAACTTTTAATGCCTCTTGAAATTCCATTTCAGAAGAATAATTTTTTTCCAAGTATTCATCAACTGTTTTTTTGCCAGAGCCAATTGAGCTTGCCAAAAATCCAGTCATAGCTCCACTTGGCTCTGCTTCGTATAGTTTAGGGCCGGAATCATCAACACCTGTAATTAAAAGGGAAACTCCAAAAGGCCTTGCCCCGCCATATTGGGTGTATCCCTGCATTAAATCGCAGATTTCTCTTGAAATTGTTTCAACATTTGCAGGCTCATTATAAGTTAATTTATGCTTTTGCGCTTCAACCCTTGCAACATCAACTAATCTTCTTGCATCTGCAATTAATCCGGATGCAGTTATTGCAATATGCTCATCTACTGGAAAAATCTTTTTTAATGATTCCCCTACGATTAATTTTGAATAAGAACTTTTGTATGCAATTATTGCTGCAGCATCTTTTGCAACTATTCCAATTGCAGTTGCCCCTCTTTTTACTGCTTCTTTTGCATATTCTACCTGAAATAATCTTCCATCTGGACTAAAAACAGTTATTGCCCTATCATACGCTTGTGGAGATACGCCATACATATTAATTCACCTTAAAAATAAATTAAATAAAAATAACTATTTATATATTTAAAGCTATTGGTTAATCACGAATTTAAAACCACTATTTTTTATTTTCCATTTTTTCTTTAATTTTTTCAACTGCATCTCGCAATTGGATTGCTTTTTCAAAGTCAAGTTCTTCTGCGGCTTTTTTCATTTCCGCTTCCATTTGGATAATCTTTTTATTTAAATCATTTTTACCCATATATTTAATATCCGTAACTTCTTTTAATTTCGGAGCAATTGATTTGACAATTGTTTTGGGAACAATCCCATTTTTCATATTAAATTCAATTTGCGCATTTCTTCTTATCTTTGTTTTTTCAACTGCCTTTCTTATAGAATCTGTGATTTTATCTGCATATATTATTACCCTTCCATTCGAATTTCTTGCAGCCCTTCCAATAGTTTGTATAAGGCTTCGTTCATCACGCAAAAATCCTTCTTTATCCCCATCTAATATTCCTATCAGGCTTACCTCTGGAAGGTCAAGCCCTTCACGCAAAAGGTTTATTCCAACCAGCACATCAAATTCTCCTGCGCGAAGTCCGCGTATAATTTCAATTCTGTCTAAGCTTTCGATCTCAGAGTGCATATATCTTACCTTAATTCCTTCTGCTGATAGAAATTCAGTTAGGTCTTCTGCCATTTTTTTTGTAAGCGTTGTAACAAGGATCCGCTCATTTTTTTCAACAGTTTTTTTAATTTCGCAAATCAAATCGAAAACCTGCCCTTCGCTTTTTTTAACCTCTACGATTGGATCCAACAACCCAGTAGGCCTTATAATCAACTCGATAATTTGGCCTGAATTTTCTATTTCATATTCAGCAGGAGTTGCGGAAACAAAAACTGTTTTTTTCATATATTTTTTAAATTCATCAAATTTCAACGGCCTGTTATCATATGCTGAAAGGAGCCGGAATCCGTAATCAATAAGATTTTTTTTCCTGGACCTGTCCCCTTCATACATAGCCCTTATCTGCGGTATTGTCTGATGGCTTTCGTCAATAATTATCATAAAATCATTTGGGAAATAATTAAGAAGTGTGTTTGGTGGCTGGCCTTTTGCCCTCCCATCAAAATATCTTGAATAATTTTCAATACCATTGCAATAGCCGACTTCATTTATCATTTCTAAATCATAACTGATCCTTCTTTTTAGTCTTTCTCCTTCAAGCTCCCCCAATTCTTTTACTCTTTCAAAAAGTTCCTCTTTTATTTGTTCTGCTGCCTTTTTTGTTTTTTCAACTGTCGAGACGAATTGTTTTGCAGGAAAAATAGTAATTTTATCAATCTCTTCAACCCTTTCATTTTTCAGTGGCTCAACTGCAAATATTTTGTCTGCATCATCTCCAAAAAATTCAATTCTTACAATGTGCTCTGAATATGGGGGGAAAACCTCAACGGATTCGCCAATCACTCTAAATTTTCCCTCCTCAATTGCGCCTTTTGTCCTTTCATATTGCATTGATACAAGTTTTGAAATTATTTCTTTTCTTTTATATTCCCTGTTTTTTTCAATAACAAATGAAAGCTCTTTGAAATCGTTCGGATTTCCGGCCCCATATATACATGAAACAGATGCAACAACAATTACATCATTCCTGCTCAGAAGCGAAGTTACAGCTTTCATTCTCATCTTTTCAATCTGTTTGTTCACCTGCGCTTCTTTTTCTATATACGTATCTGTTGTTGGCATATAGCTTTCAGGCTGGTAATAATCATAATATGAAATAAAATATTCAACTTTATTTTCTGGGAAAAATTCGCATAATTCAGAGTAAAGCTGGGCTGCAAGAGTTTTATTATGTGCAATAATTAATGTGGGTTTTTTTGTTTTTTCAATTAAATTTGCAATTACAAATGTTTTTCCGCTTCCAGTTATTCCAAGAAGTGTCTGCATAGGGTATTTTTCATAGCCGCTATAAAGTTTATCTATTGCCGCAGGCTGTCCGCCGGCTGGTTTGAATTTTGATTTTAATTTAAACTCCATCAAAATAAATTATCAACAAAGATATTTTATCCTATTGTTTTTTTTAGCTCCATTTCCCTCTTTTTTTTATTATAATTTATAGTAAAATTATGCGTTGCATCCCTTATTTTTCTAATATAAAGCATCATTTTTGAATTTTTATCAAATCTCAAAGGCTCTTTTTTAAAAAGAGCATATATTTCCTCTTCTTTTTTTGCAAGCGATATTATCGGAATTTTAATTTTAAGCTCTTTTAATGCAGTATTTGCGGCATTAAGTTGCCCTAGCCCGCCGTCTATTAAGATCAAATCTGGATATTTTAAATTATTCTCCTTTAATTTTTTATATCTTCTATAAACTGCTTCTTTCATCGATGAAAAATCATTTTGCCCAGTTACTCCTTTAATTTCGAATTTTCTGTAATTTTTTTTATCAGGGTATGTATTAATCCATCTTGTCATTCCGCCAACAATGAATTTTTCTCCTAAGTTTGATATGTCAAAACATTCAATTTCATTAGGGACTTTTTCAAGGCAAAGTTTTTTTCTCAGTTCTTCAAGAATATTATCTTTGAAAGAAAATAAAAGATTTTTTTGTGCGATTTTTAAAATATTCTTTCGCTCTCCTTTTTCAGGGAATATAATTTTTACATTGCTGCCTTTTATTTTTGAAAGATACTTCTCAATTATTTCAAGCTCTTTTTTGTTTTTCCAGAATTTTTGCCCAATAATTATTTCTTCCGGGATATAATTTTGGGAATAATACATC
>CAZLIX010000021.1:0-8666 GCA_964559795.1 Microcaldota archaeon | reverse complement strand
ACAAAACTTTCTATCAAATTATCCTCGTATTCAAATGAAAATTCTTTTTTCCCTCCTATAACTCCCTTTGATATTGAAAATAATACTATTTTTGATTCATTTCCATAATTGGCGTATGCAATTACATCCTGGTCAAATTTTTTTATTAGATCAACATTTTGCCTTTCCATTAGATGTTCTATACCTTCAAGCTGCTTTCTTTTATCAAGAGCAATTTCATAATCCTTTTTTTCAGATGCATTAATCATTTCATTTTTTATTTCATTTATTATTTCCTTTGCGTCTCCCTTAAGGAATTTTATTGCTTTTTCTACCTGCATATTATATTCTTTCTCTAAAATTTTATTTGTACATGGCGCAGTGCAAAGGCCCATCTGATAATTAAGGCATTCTTTTTTTGGCAGATTTTTGCAAGTCCTTAATCTGAAAATTCGGATGCACAGCTTCATTATTTTTTTGCGCAAATTTGAATCAGTATAAGGCCCAAAATAACGACTCTTTCCAGAAGGATTTCTTGAAAAATATATCTTTGGAAATTTTTCATTGCTTATTCCAATATATGCATATGTCTTTGAATCCTTTAAATCAATATTGTATTTCGGCTTGTATTTTTTAATCAATTTATTTTCAAGAAGAAGCGCCTCAACTTCATTATTTACAATTACATTTTCAATAGAGCTTATATTTTTCACAAGAATTTTTGTTTTCACGTTTTCTATTTTTTTTAAAAAATAGCTTTTAACCCGTTTTTTTATATTTTTTGCTTTTCCAATATAAATTATATTCCCTTCCCTATCCTTGAAGATATATACCCCGGGCTCATTTGGAAGAAAAGATACTATTTTTTCCATAATTAATTAAGCGCACAATATTCATTAAAGCCTTTGCAGTCATTTTTTTCTAATTTATGTTTTTTTATGTTTATGCAGTTCCTTTATATACTTTTCTGTTCGTAAATAAATTATTACTTTTTATAAAAGTAGAACGGAACAAGGAAAAAATTCTTATTCTAAGTATACTCTCTTATAAGAAGTAAAATATATAAAATAAGTGATGTAAATGGAAGAAAATGAAAATAGAAGAGGAAGATCTTTTGGTGGACCAAGAGAAATGCACGACGCAACTTGTTCAGATTGCGGAGCACAAACTCAGGTACCATTCAAGCCAGTAGATGGGAGACCAGTATACTGCAGAGATTGTTATTCAAAACACAGAAAACCAAGATACTAATTTTTTAGGTTTTTGTATTTAAAAAACAGTTTCTTTTTATTTTTTTATTTTTTTAATACTATTTATGGCTTTTTAAAATATATTTCGATTACATCCCGGTTTTTTAACAAATATTCCTTGCCTACAGGTTGCCTTGTTTTCACATTTACTGCCTTTATGAATCCATTTCCCATATCCGAGTGGAGTGTAAATGCAAAATCTAGGGCAGTCGAATTTGGTCTCATTAAAAAAACATCCGGAAGGACATTTCCTTTTGAATCTGCAAGCTTATTTACTCCTCCTGGAAAAACTGCAATATAACCTAAAAAATCAAATACTGCGCTATTAATTATCTTTTGAGTTCCGGTTCCATTATATTTTTTCATAAGTTCGGATAAAACATGCATCGCTTTTTGCTGCTGTTCATTTAGTCCCTTTTTTATTTTAAATTCGCAATCCCCAGGAATATATTCTATAAATTCTTTTTTGGAAGCTTCTTTCAATGCGATTTCCGCTTCAGCAGAACACGGGACTATAAAATAATCCGGATATTTTTCTTTAAGGCGTTTTATATTTTTTTCAGCAGTAGGCTTGTCGCACTTATTTGCCGCAATTATTATGGGTTTTCCAATTTCTCTTAATTTTTTACAAAAAGAAAATTTTTCATCTTCATTCCAATTTTCCATTTGCTGACCTTCAAGATTAAGTTCTTTCAATGTTTTTATCACTGAATCTCTCGATATTTCAAGACCTGCGAATTGGTCTGATAAGATATCCTCTGTTTTTTTCATCCGCCCTTCACGCACTAATTTGCCCCAATTATTATCAAGAATTCCTTTAATCCAAAAATTTAATTCATCTTCTAAAAATTTGATATCAAGGCAGGGATCATGCGAACCTGCCTCAACCATTTCGCCGTTTTCATTTGTTGAGCCGGATGCATCTACAATATGGACAAGCAAATCTGCTTTTCGCAAGTCATCTAGAAATTTATTTCCAAGCCCCTTTCCTTCGTGAGCTCCTGGAACAAGACCTGCAACATCTAAAATTTCAACAGGTACAAATCTTCTTGAATTTATGCAAAAGCCAGTTCTTGGATTACATTTTGTATTAAATTCCTTATCCACGCATTCAATTTCTACATATGCAATCCCCTGGTTTGGCTTTATTGTTGTAAAAGGATAAGGTGCTCTTGGAACAGGAATTGAAGTTATTGCCTGAAAAAATGTGCTTTTTCCGCTAGATGGCTTTCCGACTAATCCTAAAATCATGTCTTTATATTAATCAGAAGAGTTTAAGAGCATTATTTTTTATGTTTTAAAAAATAGTTTTTAGTGAAACAAATCTTTATAAATAGTTATATTAATAAATTATATTTATGGGAAACATAAATAAATTATTATTTATTGGAGTACTTTTTATATTATTATTTTCCCTTTCCCATGCAAATTATATTCCATTAACTAAAAATCAAAGTCAGGTTTCCCTTTATTATAATTATTCAACAGGAGAAATAAAAGCATCCATTTCTGTATTTGGAATGGATTATACAAAACAGATTGAAAAAAGTTCTTCTGAAAATTGGCAGGAAGCTCAAGAAGGCAATGAAAACGCAATAGAGGTATTAGAAGGTGGTTTTTCTGATTTTTCATCTATTGAAAACGCAAAAATCTATATTTTATATCAAGATAAAGTTACAGGAGAAAGAAAACCTGTTGAAGAATGCAATCCAATTATAACTGATAAGGTGGAGTATGTAAATAAAAACGGGGAAAATATCCCATTTTATTACGGCATTTGTCAAATTGATAGATCATATATAGAAGGAAAATGCACTCAATTTTTTGCAAAATATGAGGGAAAAGATGCATTTTACCCTTCTTCAACTTATCTTCCGCTTGTTATTTGTGATAACGAAGGAATTCCTATTTTTGATAAATATACCGGAGAAGCTACAAAAATTCTAACTAATCTTGCAAATGATCCTGAAAAAAATTCTATTTGCTTTATATCCGCAATTTTATTCGGCTTGCTGATTGCCTCTATGTATGCATCAGGAGCAAATCCATTATCCCTTTTGGATATAAGCTCCCCTAAACTTCCAAGCCCAAAATCATTTGCAGCTTCAGGTTCTGTCCTTTCACCTATGAGCTATGGAAGAATGGGAAAAGGTATCGACGAGGCAAAAAAATCATTTGATAATTTTTTTAAAGAATATAATAGGCAGTCTGCCTTTTTAGGAAATTCTGCATATTCATCTGCACCAGAATATCTAAAAGCACTCTATAATAGGATAAATTCAGGAAGGTACGACCAAAATCTAAAAAATAAAATTTCTAATTTGCTTTCAAGCGGGGTTTCAGCAGGAACAATTGGAGAATTAAGGGATATCTTAAATGAAATGAAAAAAAGAGGAGGGCTTGATCATTCAATCGCTTCAATGGCAGAATTACGGATTTTAGGAGAGGAACAAACAAAATATATGGCTATTTTTGGAGGCGGAGCAGATAGGGGAAGATCTATTGCAAGAAATATCCAAACGTCAAAATTAATTTCTTCACCGTTAAATTTAATCGGGAAGGTTCCTTTTGCAGGACATTTTGTAAAATCATCAGTCGGAAATTTTTTTGCTTCAGCCCAATTTATGAAAAGAATTACAAGAAGTGTTGTTTCAAGCACTGCAGTTTCAACAACAGATGTATTGGATAAATTTACCCGTGGAAAGGCAGGTGAAATAAGGCAGTCTATTGGAGAAAATGCCATTAAGGCAAAAAATCAGATAAATAAAGAGATACAACTTAGGGAATCTGGCGGCATAAAAGGAAATCTTTTGAGAAAAATAAAAGCAGAAGCGCTTGGAATGATAGAATCAATTGCGCTTTCCTCAGATGGCAAATATATTGATGTTGGAAGAATAGGCAATATGCCAGACTTTTTGAAAAAGCAATACGAATACTTTATGGAAGGAGCTCTTTTAGATATAGATTCATATACTCTTAAGAAATTATTTTCAAAATATATAAATTCAGAAGGAATAGGCCAGTTAGAACTTGAAAATTTAAAAACTGCAGATTTCTTTTTAAAACTTAAATCATTAATCGATGCTCTTCCAAAAGACAAGCAGGCAGAAATAATCTCACTTGAACAAAGATTAATTTTGAAATTAAACCAAGTACAGCGGATGGATGGAGAAAGTGAAATTGAATATAAGCTTAGAAGAAGCGAAGCATTAATCTCTTTTGCAAAAGGGGAAGGAGTAATTTTAGATAATTCATTAATAAAAGAATTTAACTTACTTAACAATCTGCATCATAATTCTGATCCAATAGAACAAAAATTTATTTTCCTTACTGATCATTTGAATAATACAACTGCTAATGCTCCGACAAGCGCAGAATTTTCTTATGCAACTTATAGGGAGCATTTGCTCTATGGCGATTCTGAACATACCGCAAGCACCGACATGTGGAACAGGATGCTATTTAAATCATTTTTAGAAAATATTGCAAAAGGATTTGCAGAAAACAGCCATAATGCAGGGGATTCATTATTGTTTAATTCTATGAAATTAAATTATGCAAGAACAGTAAATGAAATGTTCGGGCTCGATGCATCTGTTTATCAAAAAAATGCCAAGTTGCAGCAAATAGTTGGCAGCGCAAGAGAATATCTTCACGAACTGCTTTTGCCAGAAGGGCAAAAAGTTAAAGGAGGATTAAATGGAGCATTGTATAATTCTCCAATTAGTGGTTATGGATTTGGAGACTGGAGAGAATCAGGCCCTTTAAAAAATTGGTGGAAAGTTGATGCAAAATGGTTTTGGCTTACAAATCAAGATCCAGGGACATCTGAAGAAAGAACAGTTTTTTCCACTGTCCGCGGGATGTTTGAAAAAGCAGATTATGATCCCCATTATGTCGATATGGAAAGACTTGCAAAAAGATTCGGGATATATGCAAATCCTTCTGATTCAGAGCAAGTGAAAAGAGAATTAAGAGAGCAAAAAAGAGGGGTTTATGAACTTGGATTTTTATTTGAAAGAATAAAAACCCATTTAAATGAAGATTCAATGAATGCATACGGGCCTTCAGGAAGGCAGGTTACAGATTATTATAAAACGATTCTTGCAGAATCTATTAGAAGATATGTAGAACATTTTGCACCAGATGAGATTCGAAATCATTTTAAAAATCAACTTAATTCTCTAAGCTCAAAAGAGATAATCGATAGCGTAAAAAAAGGCTACTTAAAAGACATAATTCATTTAATGACTCATGGAGATGAAAACGGGAACCATAAATATTTTGGCCAAAATTTAACATTCAATTCATATCAAAAAGGAGTGTGGGCAAGAACAAATGAAGGTTATATGGTTGCAGTAAACGAAGAGGTTCCATTAAGCAGCATGGATATAATTTTGAATGGAACTGTTGCATACAGGGATTTACAAGGAACGCTTAGAAAGTTTGATCCAGAAAAATTTGAAAAACTAGAGCTTAGAAAAGAGCTTATACATGCAGGAGAGGAAGGAAAAAATATTTTAACTGCAATAAATCATGGCCAGTATAGCCCTGAACTTTTGGATAATGCAAAAGGACTTGTAAATACAGGAAAAATAAGCGCTGGAGCATACACTGCAATTGCGTATAATTATGCAAAGCAAACACATGATTGGTCTCCTATAAATACCTCAATTAGGGATGCAAATGGACAGCCATTGATAAAATTAATGAGCACCGATGATTATTTATCGCAAAAATCAGGTGTTTTAGGTTCATTTGGAAGATTTTTCAAATCCGCAGGATATGCAGTTGAAAGAAATTTCCTTAACGTATTTGGCTCAAATGCCCGCGCCCTTGATGCAGTTAATGACATCAGCGCATTATACAGGTCAAGATATCACTCGCTTTCAGCAGATATTCTTGGCGGTCATTTAAGCCAAAGCATAACAAATCCTTCAGACATGTCTCTTTATAAATCACTAGAATCAAATTACAAAGACGTTGCACAAAAGCTTTTCAAATACCAAACGGCATGGGACTTTACAATAGATAGGCATCCGACAGGTTCTTCAACAGCCCAAGGAAGAATGTTTTGGATGGAATCATTTTATCATTTAGGTCCAAAAATGCCATTTAATATAGAATCTCATTCTCCTTATTATTCTAATCCAGAAAAAGGAGGAATGTTTTTCCAAAATATTTTTGTAAAAATGCAAAGATGGGCAATGGTCGCCCCAGTTTCAATGTATAGGGGATTTAAGGTTGGAACAGAAGGAACCCCTACAACTTATGATTTTTCAGGAAGCCCAATGGAAAGATGGACCTTTAAACAACCATCTTTACTTGAAGGAATGAGATCTCTTTTAAATCCATTATATTCAGGAATAAATTGGAGAGCGCCATTTGGCGCAATTGCAAAAACTCCTTCTTATTTTTTACATCATGCACCAGTTATGCAGCATATCACAAAAGGAATCGAAAATAAACTTGATGAGAAAGGTTATACCTCTCCATTAAATACATATGAAAGCAAAGTCAATAATTGGGTTTCAAAAACAAACCTAGGAGATCCATTCCAAAAAGGGCTTTTGGGAAGAGCAGATTCGAGTGGATATGCAACGCAGCCTTCAAAAGAATTATTTGCACTTGCAAGGGAAAATTCCTCTTACTGGGCAGTAACTGCAAATGCAAATCCTGCGCAGGATTATTATGACTCAAGAAGAACATTAAGGCCTGATGTAAGTGCATCATCACATCTTGTTTATACTTCAACTTCTCCTGCAGGCACATTAAATTCATTTTATTCAGGAGATGAACAATTAAAAAATCAGGCAGCATCAAATCTTGTAAAAAGAACTGTTTCACCATTGCTTCATGTAATTGAAAGGGAAGGAGAATATGCAATGTATGGGAGTTTTTCAGGATCTGGATTTAAGAGAAGAGCAATGATGGTTGATCCGCTTGCTATCAGCGCCTTGAGAATAGGGACCTATGTTGCAAATAAATATTCTGATTACAAGGATGCAAAATCATTAAATATGAGCGTAAAAGAATATTCAAAACAGGTTCATCCAAATGACAGGTCTATAAAACAATGGTTTGAATCAAAAATTTATAACACGCAGGCAAAATTAAAATACGGCTATCAAGTAACTGCGCCACATTTTATGGGCGGGATTGGAAACAACCTTGGAAAAGGGGGAATTGCAGGAAGAGTTTATTGTTCACGTTGCAGGTCAATTAAGACAAGAGGGGCAAGCTGCCCGAATTGCGGAAGCATTTAAATTTAAAATATCAAAGGTGAATTTACTTTATGAAAAAATTTTTTTTTGGAATAATTTCAATTTTTATTTGTCTTTTTTTTATGTTCGGCTGTACGGATGAATATTACTCAAAAACAGTAGCGCCTGAAATCGTGCAGGAATTATCCTCTCTTCAATTATCCAAAGATTGCATTTGTTTTATTTGTGAAAAAGGAGATTTTTCAGCCCCATGGCCATTTAACCAATTTTTAAATTATTCTCTTGAAGGAGGAAAATGTTATTTTGGGCTTTGTGATGAAAATTCAATTTCAACTAACATTCTTGATTCAGACAAAGAGCCAAAATCTTTTATGCTCGGGCTCGGACCAAGGCCATGGGATTTTACATACGGGAACATTTATGCAAATAATTCGCTTGATTTTGCAGTCCATTGGCTTGTATCTGATAATAATAAATATGAATTTGCACCAAGTTCTGAAGCAGTTTGCTATCTTCAAAGGGATATACTACCTGTTTACGTACTATATAGCAACAGCACTTCTATTGACAGTGAAAGTGCAATTGAAATTGCAAGAGAATTCAAGGACGCAGGGCCAGTAATAATTATTGCAGAAATTGATTTTGATTCTTCAAGATCAGATGTTATAGATGAAGTTGGACAGCAAATAATTTATTTAAAATCAGAATGCCCGAATTGCCTTATTGCAGCAGGACCTAAAATGAATGATTATGAAGGCCTTGAAAAATTACTCTCAAATAGAGCTGTAAATGACAGCATAGATATAATTGCATTTGGGGTAAATTCAAATTATTTTAATTCTTCAAGATGCACTGTTTCAAAATTATATTATGAGGCTCTCCAATTTTCAAAATATGCCTGGTTTAACCAGTCAAAGCCTGTCTTGTGGCCTTATATTCTTGTTGATACGTCTAATCCTTCAGAAAGCGGATGCTATTTTTCAGAATATGAAAAAAATAATGCATATTATACATTTTTTAGCACAGTAATGCCTTCTGCAATTTCTTCAGGAGTTATAGGCGCGGCACCATATTTGTTTTACTCTGGCGGAGTTCCAACAGATCCACTTGATTGTGAAAATTGCGGACTTGTTGTAATTGAAGGAGGAGAACTTGTTCCAAATGAGCCTTTGTTTAGCTCATGGTTTTATGGATGCAGAAATTACCTTTCAAG
>CAZLIX010000020.1:0-14295 GCA_964559795.1 Microcaldota archaeon | reverse complement strand
TATTGCATAATGGACTTAAAAGAGCAAAATACACCTAAATTTGAAAAAGAAAAAACAATCCAAGATCAAAGTATAAGAAAGGAAAGATGCGACAAATGCGGCAGAATTATCGATTCTGCCTTTTATTACTTTCAAGGAAGAAAACTATGCGAAATTTGCCTAAACCAAGAAAAAGGAGATGATTTTGGCCCACAAAGCCCTCCTATAATGAAAATAAGAATAGCGCCGCAAAAAGAGCCAATTTATTCCTCGTTGCTTATTGTTGCAAAACCTGCAAAGCTATTTGCAGACGGCTTTTTTGACTGGATTTTAAAGATTTTTGGAATTGGAAAAAAACAGCCTTCTGAAATAGTTCCGATAAAAATTAACAATGAAAAGAAAAAAGGCTGGAATAAATATAAAAAAGATCCAAAAACTATTTCAAAAAAATAGCAAGCTTTTTAATGCCTTATATTTATATTTCATTGAGATATTTATGCTTTCATATTCTACATTAAGGGAAATCCAAAAAAAAGAAATTGAAGGAGGACCTCTTGTAGAACTTGAAGAAGATTTTTTCCAAAAAGCAGTTGAATATTTAAAATCAAAAAAACAAGAGACCATTTCGGGAAATATTCTTTCAATTAAAGAATATGAAAATGCAAAAAGAGTGCTTTCGATAATACTCTCAAAACGAGAAGAAAAAATTATTCTGATGGCGCTAAGGTCTGAAAAATCCCAAATAGGCCTTGTTGAAAAAGAGCAGGAGCTTTTTTTAAAGCTTCAAAATATCATTGCAGAACATAGAAAAAATTCCCTTTTAGATGAGGAAACAGAATTTCAAATGCAAAAGGTTGTAATAGAACAAGAAGTTGGAAAATATATGGGGTCGGATAAAAAATTATATGGTCCTTTTAAAAAAGGAGAAGAGCATCTCCTTCCAAAAAGCGAAGTGGAATGGCTTTTAAAGGAAAAAATGGCTCAATATAAAATATAAAAAAGGTGTTTATGAATGAAATATCCAAAAGAGGTTAGAACATATTGTCCTTTTTGCAGAAAGCATACAAAGCATAAAGCAAAGGCTGCAAGCAAAGGAAGAGCAAGATCTATGTCTGCTGGAAACAGAAAGCACAAAAGAAAACTTAAAGGATACGGAGGAAAAAGAAAGGGTGAAAAAACCGTAAAAAAACAAGGTAAGCACCAAAAAGTAGTATTAAAATGCACAGTCTGCTCAAAAAGCCAGGAAAGAATAGTTGGAAGCAGAACTCTTAAAAAAATAGAATTTGAATAGGTGAAAAAAATGGGTAAATTTATAAAAGTAAAATGCAAATGTGGTCAGGAAAAAAGAGTATTTAGCCACTCAACAAAAAAAATAACCTGCGTTTGCGGGGAACTAATACTCCAGCCAACAGGAGGAGAAGGGGTAATTCTTGCCCAAATTATAGAGGAGTGATCGTTTGCCAGAGTTTCCAGAAATAGATGAAATTTTAATCGCAGTTGTAAAGAAAATACTTCCGTATGGGGCATTTTGTTCTCTTCCGGAATATAAAACTGAGGGGTTTTTGCACATATCCCAGGTTTCAAACGGATGGGTAAAAAATATCCACGAATTTATTTCAGAAGGGCAGACCATAGTTGTAAAAGTTTCCCATCTTGACATGGAAAAAAACCAGATAGATGTTTCATTAAAAGCAGTTACTGAAGATGAAAAAAGGAAAAAAACAGAAAACATAAAAAGATCAACAAGGGGGCAAAAGCTTCTTGAATTTGCAATAAAAAATGCAAAGGTAAAGGAAACTTATGAAGAAACAAAAGAAAAAATAGAAAAAGAATTTGACGATGTTTTTTCAATGTTTGAAGAATGCCATGAAAATGAAGATGCAATTTCTATTCTTGATCTGCCGAAAAAATTAAAAGAAGAGATAATAAAAATTTCAAAGGTAAGCATAAAAAAAGCTGAATGCAATATAGAAGGAATTTTGTCTTTATCGTGCTACTGTGAAAAAGGCGTTGAAAAAATAAAAGAGATGCTTTCAATTGACGATCAAAATCTTAATATACATTATTTAGGTGCGCCAAGATACAAGCTTTCATATAAATGCAAAGAATATAAACAAGGAGAAAAAGACCTTTCGAAAATACTCTTGAAAATTGAAAAAAAAGCAGCTGATTATTCCTGCGATTTTGAATTTAAGAGGGAATGATTTTGAAAAAGATTAAAATATGCAATGTTTGCAGAGAATACACTTTAAAAGAGCATCATTGCAGCATGAAAACACTGTGCGCGCACCCACCTATTTTTAATCCTAATGATCGTTATGGAGTATATAGAAGAAAAGAAAAGAAAATGGAGGATTGAATTTTTTGAAAGAAACAAAAATAATTGAAAAATCAAAAAAAAAGTTCAAAAATGCATATTTGCTTATAGGGCTTCCTGGAATCGGCCTTATTGGAAAAACTGTTGCAGATTATTTAATTTCGCAATTAAAAGGAAAAGAAATCGCAGAATTATACTCTCCTTTTTTTCCCCATCAGGTGTTTATGGAACCTGACGGCATTTTAAAACCGATAAAAAACTCAATATATTATGTAAAAGCAGGCAAAAATGACCTTATAATACTTACCGGGGACGTTCAGGCGCTAAGTTCCCATGGACAATATGAAATTGCAGGAAAGATAATTGATTATTCAAAAAAAATAGGGATAAAAACAATAATTTCAATTGGGGGATACAGTAGCGGAAAGCTTGGAAGCAATAGCTCTGTATTTGGACTTTGTACAAATAAAAAATATATACCTATTCTTGAAAAGCACAAGGTCGTATTTGGAAAAGCAAAAGGCTCTATTGTAGGGGCTGCAGGAATTCTTCCAACCTTTGGTGCTCTTGAAGGAATAGATGGTGTATGCCTTCTTGGAGAAACCCACGGAGCATATGTTGATCCTGCTTCTGCTAGAGATATTGTAAAGGTTTTGACTTCTTATTTGGAATTTAATGTGGATTTAACAGGCCTTGAAAAAAAAGCAAAGGAAGGCGAAAAGATAATAAATAAAATAGAAGAAGAAATAAAGCAGGCAACAATAGAACAGCCAAAAATTGGCTCTGAAGACATGTCTTATATAAGATAATACTATATTGTTTTTTTATTTTTTTAAAAAAAGACAAAAATTATTAAAGGCTCGGATTTTTAAGTACGATATGAAAGGACAACTCTCTGCCGAAATGCTTGTTTTAATTGCAGTGGTTCTTGCAATAGTTGCAATTGTTGCATATCAGCTTATTTCAACTGCACAAAAAGGATCAGAAAATATCGAATCGCAGGCTGATGCGATTTTTAAATCTACTGAAAAATTTTCAAAAGCAACGGAAGGGCAGTATTGTATTGAAGATGACCAATGCCTTTCAAGTTTGTGCATTGAAAATAAATGCGGATAATTTTATGAAAGGACAGCTTACCTTAGAATATATGGTTCTTTTTCTTGTTTTTATTTTGGTAACTTCAACAATATTTTTTGCAGTGATTTTGATAAAGGAATCTTTTGAAAAATCAATCGATTTGATAGAATTTAAATCGAGCGCAGAAAAAATAAATTTAGCTGCAGATAAAGTATGCGCCCTTGGCTCTGGAAATAAAATCCTTATTGACTTGGAATTTGAAATAAATCTAAAATATTGTGATACCGGAATAGGGTATGGATATAAAAACTTCTCAATTGCAAAAAAATTACTATGCAAAGCAAACGGAGAAAACACGATTTTTGGAAAGGTAATGGTTGAAAACAGGGATGGAGAAATATATATTAAAAAAGGATGATGCTTGTTTAAAAGATTATTAAAATTATAATAATTAATTGAAAAAACAAATGATGTAATCGAACCAAAAAATAGCTGCCAAGAATAAAATTACCGCAATTTTGTATTAAGTTTTATAATTTTTTTTAAATTTATTAAAGAATTATCACAAAAATTTCATTTTGATTAAAGAATATGAGATGCAGAGGGCAGGGATCGAACCTGCGAAGGCCTGAGCCATGGGGTCCTAAACCCCACCCATTTTTACGAAAGAAGATAAGAAATCTTCCCTAACCGCTTTGGTACCTCTGCACAACAAATAATAAAAAATGTCTCAATCTATTTTTAAACATAGGTTTTGGAATGAAAATAGGGATTATTGCAGATACGCATTTTGGCTATTTGAGATTTGAAGAAGATTCATTTAATCAGGCAGAATATGCGCTAATGGATGCTTCAAAAAAATCAGATATTATAATAATAGCAGGAGATGTTTTTGACAGTAAAATACCCAAAATGGAAACATTTGAAAGGGTAATTTCAATTCTAAAAAAAATAGAAAAACCAGTAATTGCAATACATGGAAACCATGAAAGAAGGGGCAGGGGAATGATAAATGCGTTAAAGATTTTAGAATCTGCAGGTCTTTTGACCTACCTTCACAATGAATCAAAAATATTTGAAATAAATTCTAAAAAAATAAATATAATTGGCCTTGGAAATGTACCTTCGGATTATATAAAAATATCTTTGGAAATGCTTATTAATAAGATTCCAAAAATAGACGGCATGGATAATGTTTTAATTTTGCACCAGACTATAAACGAATTAAGTATTGGAAATTATGAGCTTTCAATTGAAGATATTAACGCGGTGCCTTATGATTTGGTCATAAATGGGCATATACATAAAAAATACCAAAAACAAGGATCAAAATTAATAATTCCTGGGAGCACTGTTATTACCCAATTAAAGGAGGATGAAACTGAAAAAAGGGGATATTTTATTTTTGATACGGATAAAAAAAGCGCAGAATTTGAAGAGATCAAATCTCGTGAGTTTAAACTTATAAAAATAATTTTTAATGGTGAAAAAATAGCCCAAGCAGAAGAAAAAATAAATCAAAAAATAGAAGAGCACTGCCCAGATAAAATAACAAAAATAATTATTTCTGGCAAATTAAAAGAAGGGCTGACAGGGCGCGAATTGAACATAAAAAAACAAGAGAACTTATTTATTGAAAATAACATTAATTCAAAAACACTTAAAGAAAAAATAGAATTAATACGAAAAGCTGGGACAAAAAAAATACTGCTTTTTGATGATGCAATGAGGAAAATAAGAGAAGAAACGGCAGGAAAGATCTCTTTTGATTCGGATGAATTTTTCCAAAAACTAATTGAAGGGATTGAAAAATCTGAATTATATTTAAAAGAGATCAAAAAAATTTGAAATATTCTCCTGTTTTTTCTTTTAAATCAATTGCAAATGTTTCGTCTTTTTTTTGATAGAACAAAAAAGATCCAAGGCTTCCGAGAATTTCCCCATCGATCTTATCTTTTGAAATTGAAAAAATATCTGGAAGACCATATTCTATTTTTTTAAATTCTAGATTAGGCCTTATATAATCTGAAAAAGGCTCGGTTTTTTCGATTAGTTTTATTGATTGTGATAAAATATCTGGATTTAGATTAGAGTATACCTTCAGTTTTGTAGAATTTCTTACTGCATTTTTAAAACCGAAATTGATTTGTAGCATCTGCTCCATATTATATGCATCGTTTGAATTATCAAAATCCATCAAATGAATAAAATATCTTGCGCCCTGCTCTTTTAAACGGATATCAAGCCGCTCTTTTCTGCATACGCCGCATTTTACTACATCGCTTCCAAAATAAGCAAGATATATTGAATACGGGCGATTAATCATTTCTTCTTTAATATGCTCAAACCCCTCAAAATTCATTCTGGTATAAACCTTTGAAATATCTTTTGAAAGGCAGTATGGACATTGTTTTTTTTCAATACTATCAAAAGGGCATCTGTGCTGCTCTTTTCCATCATTATAGCCTATGCAGCCTTTAACTCCCTGGAATTCTATTTTTATTTTTCCTTCTAAAAAAGTTGAATTCAGGCCTGAAAAATCCCAATAAGAAATTTCTGGGCTTTCAAATGGCTTGAAATAAACAAGATGCATAAGAATAAAATGATAAGGTAGGTTTAAAAATGAAATTAGAGGGGTCAAATCCGAATGCCATAGATAATAATACTCTTTAAACCATAATAAATAACTTTTTAAATGCTTTTTTACAAAATAGATATATGAATATATTCGCGCGCACTCAATTAACCCAAAAAAGCGCAGAGAAGCGTATTTTTGGAAAAATTGGCATGGTTCTGATAGATATGCAGGATGTCAAAATCAACGGCAAAAGTATAATAAGCTATAATTATGGAGGGCTTGAAAAAGGAATTGAAAGGGTCTGCCAACTTATAAACGAGGCAAAAAAACATAATCTTGCGATTATAAATGTAAAATTTTTAGACTTTTGGCAAAATTTTCCACAAATAACTGCATCTCTAAAAAATTATCCTTATACAGCTACTATAATAAAAGAAGATAGAAGCGCCTGCACGCAAAAAGAATTTAACGATTTTTTAGAACAAGAAGGAATTCAAAGCATTATAATTGCAGGATATAATAGGGTAATGTGCGTAAATGATACAATATTTGATTTATTTTATCGTGGATTTAATATAATAACTTCGGACGAATTGCTTTTTGGAAATATAATTACTGACAAGCATGTCAGCCTTAATAATGCAATTATGAAAAATATAAAAAATAAGACTGCATATTTTACAGAAATTTGCGGCATTGCCGAACTTTTAAACCATATTTATAAATAACCAAGATTTATAAGTATTTTAATTTATATTAAATTATGCAGTATAAGATGGTTGAAATTCCCGTATATAAAATGCATTTTGGCCCAAATGGCCCTGTTCCTTTATCTGAAACACAGCTGATTTTTCAAGAAGATATCACGCTATTTTTCCAATCAAAAGAACATTTGCGCGAAGATATAATAAAAAATGCAAAAGGCTATGGAGCAACTAAATATAATACAAGCCTTAGAGAAAATACTGGAAAAGTAGGAAAGGATGAAACTGTTGATCAAACAATAAGAACTAATGATTTTAATATAACCTATGAAAATCCAATAACCAATGAAACAGAAACGCTTAATGTAAGCACGCAGGCAATAATAACTGATATCGAAAATCCGATAGATGCAACTATTGCAGGAGGATCAACTTATCCTATTTACAAGTACATTGCATCTCCTTTATTTTCAACCTTGATTTATAAGGAATTCATTGATGAACAGGTATTGGAAAATATTAGAAAAAGAATAGAAGTTGTAAGCCCTGGCCCTTATGGAGCAGGTTCAGTCATACCTATAAATGAAATTTTAGAAAAAGAAAATGAAATAAGGGAAATAAAAAAAATTGAAAAAGCAAAAGATAACTTAATTGAATCTGTAAAAAGAGGAAAAATAATGGCAGGGCAAATAGATGAAAAAATAGAACTGCTAGAATACCTCATAAATGAACTAGAAGAAGGAAAATCGCTAGCTGAAATATTAAAAAAAGTCCCGGAAAATATAAGAACGCTTATATTAATACAGCTTAGTAAAAGAAAAAAAGTAAATAATAAGATGATAATAGAATTGCTTAAAGAAAATATTCTATTTTTAAAAGAGCTTAAAGGAAAGCTTGTAAAAATGGAAATTCCTGATTTAGTTGGGATTGCAAAATCAATAAAAAAAATTTCAAAAAAAGATAAAAAATAAGAGAATTATGCTTTTTTAGTTCTTATTTCTTTATTTTTCGGCCTTAGATATTTTGAGCCGCATTTTCTGCATTTTTCCGTTCCTTTCTTGTTTCTTGTTTTACATCTTCTGCAAATCGATATTTTTGCAATTTCTGCGTCTGCTTCTGGAAATTTACCCATCAAATACACCTTTTATTGAATAGAATTTAATAAACAAATATAAGAATAAATGTTTAAATATATATGGGTGCGAAATATATAGATATAAGCCTCAATAGCTCAGCGGTAGAGCGCTCGCCTTGTAAGTATATTCCCAGGAAAGCGAGAGGTCGCCGGTTCAAACCCGGCTTGGGGCTAAAAAAACAAAGGTATGGAGATCCAAATGAAAATTTATTTTAAAATAATTTTTACATTGATTCTGCTATATATGCTTTACAATATAGGAATGTCTTTAGAATTAATTTTAATTCTTGGGGCAATTTCACTTGCAATTATATTTTCAAAAGATAAGATAAAAAAAACAATAGATGAAATTATGCACAACCATATTCCTGGATTTAAAGGCCAGCATCCGTGGGTAAAAAAAATAATACTTTTTGTAATGATTATAATTCTGCTCCTTATTGTAAAACAAATTTTGTATATTATTCTTGCATACGCAGGATATGATGTGCAATTGCAGATAGCAAACTCAATTGAAAATATCACAAAAAAATGATTAAAAACCTATTGAAAGATTTGATATTATGAATGGAGACCAAAAAATAACAGATTATATGGAAATAGAAGAATTTGAAAGGATAAAAGAATTTTCAAAAAACAAGAAAACTCCTTTTCTGGTTTTAAATATTGAAAAGGTCGGAAAAAAATATGATGAGTTAAAAGAACATTTTCCATTTGCAAAAATCCATTATGCAATAAAGGCAAATCCAAATGAAAAAGTTATTGAAATTTTAGATAAAAGAGGTTCGAATTTTGATATTGCAACTATTTATGAACTTGACCAGCTATTAATGGCAGGAATAAGCCCGGACAGAATAAGCTATGGGAATACAATAAAAAAAGAGGAGGATATTGAATACGCATATAAAAAAGGAATACGGATGTTTGCAACAGATTCAAAATCAGATCTTGAAAAAATTTCAAAAAAGGCGCCCGGCTCGAGGGTATTTTTCAGAATTTTAACTGAAAGCAGCGGCGCGGACTGGCCATTATCAAGAAAATTTGGATCTCATCCGGATGTAATATATAAACTAATACTTGACACAAAAAAATTGGGCCTTATCCCTTATGGAATTTCTTTTCATGTAGGGTCCCAACAGCGCGACATCGGGCAGTGGGATAATGCAATTGCACAGTGCAAATACCTTTTTGATGCAGTAAGGGAAAAAGGGATTGAATTGAAAATGATAAATATAGGAGGAGGATTTCCTGCAAAATACCTAAAGCCAACCCATGATATTAAAACATATTCTGAAGAAATAATCAGGTTTTTAAAAGATGATTTTGGGGAAAATTTGCCTGAAATTTTTCTTGAACCTGGAAGGTATATGGTTGGGGAGTGCGGCGTAATTGTAACACAAATTATTATGATTTCAAGAAAGGCCCGATTAAACCAGTATAAATGGGTGTATATAGATATTGGCAAATTTGGCGGATTGATAGAAACTATAGATGAATCAATAAAATACCCTATATTTACAGAGGAACCTGAAATTGAAAAAAAGAGAAAGGAGATAATTCTTGCAGGACCAACCTGTGACAGTATGGATATATTATATGAAAATTATAAGTATTCGCTTCCAGAAAGCATTAAAGAAAAAGATAAACTGTATATTTTAAGTGCAGGGGCATACACACAAACATATTGCTCTATATATTTTAATGGATTTCCTCCGCTTGTAACATATATACTTGAATAAAGTAAAAAACATAACTTTAAATATGGGTGTAATAAGAATAATAATATCAGGAGAATTCTGATTTTAGTTTAAAATTAAAAAATAAAACATAAAAATCCGAATTCTATTTTAGGTGTAAAAAATATGAAATTTGATGAAATGAATTTAAGCGCTAGAATAATTGATGCGCTAAAAAATATGAATTATTTAGAACCAACTGAGGTTCAGGAAAAAACAATTCCTCTTATCCTTTCAGGAAAAGAGGTAGTTGTAAGAAGCAAAACTGGTTCTGGAAAAACAGCAGCATTTGGAATAGGTCTTATTGAATTAATCTCAAAAGAAAAAAATAAAAAGGGGCTTGTGATAGTTCCAACTCGAGAACTTGCAATGCAGATAACCAATGAATTAAGATCATTGAGCCAAAACAGCAAGATAGGAGTATATCCAATATATGGCGGGCAGGATATGCGAAAGCAGATTTCAATGATTCAGAGAGGATTTGGAATAATTGTTGCAACCCCAGGAAGGCTTTTGGACCACATACGAAGGGGGACCATAAGGCTTGAAAATGCAGATCTTATTGTTTTAGATGAGGCAGACATAATGCTTGATATGGGTTTTAAAGAGGATATTGATGCCATTTTAGCCCAAACAAATGATAAAAGAAAAATAATGCTTTTTTCTGCAACAATAGATTCTAGGGTTAAAAAAATATCAAGAGATTATATGAACGAACCTGAAATAATCGAAATTGGGTCAGAGGAAGTTGCAGAAATAGAAGAAAAAACAATAATTATAAAAAGGAGAGAAAAAATAGGGAAATTGATTGAGATAATAAAAAACAATCCAAAAACAAAAATAATAGTTTTTGTTGCAACGAAAAATTCTGTTGAGTTCGTTTATAGGGTTCTAAATGAGAATAATATAAATGCGCAGTATCTTCACGGCGGAAAGACACAGAGCCAGAGAGAAAAAACACTAAACGGATTTAAAAAAGGTCATTTCGAAGTCCTTGTTGCAACAGATGTTGCGGCAAGAGGCCTTCATATAGATGATGTTGGAATTATTGTTAATTTTGACCAGGCAAATTCACCTGACACTTATCTCCACAGAATAGGAAGAACTGGGAGAATGGGTAAAAAGGGAATTGCAATAAAATTCCACGAACAAGATCCTTATGTTCCAGGAGAGGAAAGAAGAAAAAGAGGCCCTGTTGATTTAAGAAGATATGACAGACCAAGGACAAGAAGATTTTCTGGAAGAAGCAGGTATCTTTAATTTTTTTATTTTTATTTAAAAAATAATGGGCCGGAGGAGATTTGAACTCCCGACCTTTCGATTTCTAAATTTTTATAATTTATCAGTCGAACGCTCCAACCGGACTGAGCTACCGGCCCAATTTATTTAGTCGCAAAGTACGTGGCAACAAGAATTATTAAGATTAATCCTCCTGACACAAATACTTTTTCTATCATAGAATAATATAATATTAAATGTATAAAAACCTTCCTTTCAACTTCATTCATACTTTAAAGCTTCTATTGGCGGTATTTTTGCAGCTCCTCTTGCAGGAGCAAAACCTGCGATTATGCCGATAATAATTGAAAAAAATAAACCTCCAAATAAAAGCTCCGGTGTAAGTTTTGTCGGAACGCTAAAAAGAGTCATTAAATAGGATACAAAAAAACTAAGAAGTATACCAATAAATCCTCCAATAAATCCTATTATCCCCGATTCAAAAATAAATAAGGTTAAAATCTCGTTATTTTTTGCTCCAAGCGCCTTTAATATTCCGATTTCTTTCGTCTGTTCCAAAACGCTCATAAACATAGTATTCGCAACCCCTATTCCCCCTACAATAAGTGAAATTGATGCAATTGCGCCCAAGAATAATCCAAGTGTATCTGTAATATCTGAAGCAGTAGATTGAATAGAGGATGCAGTAGTTATCTGAAAATCAGCTTCATCTTCAGTTAAGCCGTGAAGCTCTAAAAGGGTTTCTTCTACTTTTGAGGCAATTTCATCAGTATCATAATTTTTATTTACAATAACAAGAACAGAACTCGCATTTTTATCTTGTGAAAATAATGTTCTTGCTGTTTTTTGCGGTATGAAAATTGCATTATCTGCGCTTGTAAAGCCACTGCTTCCGCTTTCTTCAAGTATGCCGACTACTTTAAAATATACACCTTCGATTTTTATCTGTTGATTTAACATTTCAGATGTAGCCTCATTATCAAAAGTAGAGTTTGCAACCTTATAGCCCAAAACTGCAGAATAAAGATCGCTTGTGCTAAGGTAACGCCCATATAAAATATCTGCTCCGCATGATTCAGGAAATGCCTCTGGTTCTGTTCCAATTATTGAAAGGGAGGTGTTTTCATCAATGTACATGACATCTGCTCTTTCTTCAAGCCTTGCATCAACACTATCGACACCTATTATTGATTTAAGTTCATCAGCATCCCTAAAAGTTAATGCATCATCATCTTTTGAACTTCCAAATGGACTGCCAGATGGACCTGCGCCTCCTCCTCCGCCTATCATCCCCATTCCCATATTTCCTCCTTTTTGTGCCTGCCCTCCTCCGGGGCTAATTTGAATTATATTTGTTCCAAGAAGGTTCATTCTTTCATTTATATCTTCGCTTAAACCCATACTTATTGAAATAAGGCTTACTATTGATGCAACTCCAATTATTATTCCAAGAATTGTAAGCCAACTTCTCATTTTTCTATGGGAAATATTGCTAACAGCAAGAGAGAAAATATATTTAGACTTCATTTTTTGTTACCGCCGTAATATTTTTTATAGCCGAAATAGGCAAGAACAAGAACAGCTCCTGCTATAACCATATCAACAAGAGATCCAAAGCCGAGAATTCCAAAATTTTGTTTTCCTTTGAAATTTGTTGATGTTGCTGCCATTGTATTTGAAATTTGAGTTTCTCCTGTTGACAGCAATCCTTGGCTTTGAATGATTAATTCAACATTTTCTGTTATCGTATGCTCTTGGTTTAATCCGTCTTTAAAAATAATTTGCACTGGAATTTTATATGTCCCTGCGGCAATATTTTGCGGGATTTCTAATGTAAATTGGAACGTTGAAAAATCATCAACGCTTAATGTTCCGATAAATTTATCTGCTGTTCCGGATATTTTAATTCCATCACTGCCGCTTACTTTTGAGTATACGCTTCTTATTGCAGAATTTCCTGTATTTGCAATTTGTGCGCTTACAACAACACTGCTTCCTGGAGAAATTGACGTTGAATCTGTTTTGTAGCTTAATGTGATTTCCTGTTCTGCAACTACTTCTATTCCAGTGTATTGCATATATGTTTTTCCATTTGCAGTTATTTGCAATGGGTAGGAATAGTATCCTGCGGATGCAGAAGGATCAATTCCGATATAAATAATCTGCTTTTCAATTTCTGCTGCATTTAAATTATCGATATATATTTTATTGCTTCCAATTGGGGTGAATATAGAATCTCCATCCGAATTAAGCTCTATTATAATAGATGCATCGGTAGAACCTCTGTTTTCAACTACAAGCTCAAATTCTGCCTGAGAACCAACCCCTATATCTGAAACAGGATTTAATTGTATATTAAATTGCGCAGAAGAATCAGTTACGCTTATAGGACCTATATAAACGGTTTCTGAAACAGTATTTTGTGAAGAATCCTGATATTCAAAAACTAATGGAACAGTGAATTTTCCAGATTCTGAATCTGAATCTGCCCTAAGTGTAATTGAAATGTTTTTTACAGAATATGGGTCTATTGAGCCTATGCTTTTTTGGCTTGTTCCTTCTATTGAAAATGAAGAATCGCTTGCAGATTTAATAATTATATTTTGAGTAGTCCCGCCGCTGTTTTTGACTTCCAAATCAACAGTAAAAAGGTCGCCTGGAGAAATCGAGGTTTTATCAATTGAGAGGGTGTTTACTTCAATTATCTGGCGCTGGGAAATTGGAACTGAAATTGTTGATTTAACATTTCCTGTTTTATCTCCTTCGGAAGAATAACCATAATAAATAGTTAAATGTATCGGCAAAACTCCGCTTGATGTTCCTTTAGGAACACTAAACGGGATTGTAGTCATAGAACTGCTTCCAGCACCTATGCTTCCAACATTTATTTTTGTATTTTCATCAACCCCATAATCGTAATATATTGTAACTGTATCTGCTGCAACGCTTCCGGCATTATTTAAAGTTACCTGAAGATAGCCTGTTGAACCTGGATAAAGAACTTCCGGGGTAGTTGAATAATCCGTAATCTGCATTGTTGCAGAAGCCGCAAATAAATTTCCGCAGATAATTAATCCTATAAAAAACATTGCAATTATTTTATTAAATTTCATTTTGTTTCACCTATTTTTATCGGTTTTATTTTTATATCTCCTTTTGGTATGGATGGCTTTTGCAACTTGTCAGTGTAGATGGTGCCATCTTTGATTTGTATTACCCTTTTACAGTATGATGCAACAACAGGCTCGTGGGTGACAACAATAATTGTGGTATTGTTCTTTCTCCAAAGATCTGAAATAAAATCCATCACTTCCTTTCCAGATTTTGAATCAAGATTTCCTGTCGGCTCATCTGCGAGAATTATTTTAGGGTCGTTTGAAAGCGCTCTTGCAATTGCAACCCTTTGTTTTTCCCCTCCGCTTAGTTGGGATGATTTATTGTTGATTTTTTCTAAAAGACCTACAACTTCAAGAAGGCCAAGCACTTTTTCCTGTATTTCTTTTTCTTCTGCGCCGCGTATTCTTAAAGGA
>CAZLIX010000019.1:0-14627 GCA_964559795.1 Microcaldota archaeon | reverse complement strand
AATCTTCTTTTATAAGGTCATCTGCGATATAAGTAAAATCATTTCCCTTTATTTCATCTATGATCTTTTGCTGTTCATCGATCATTTCATCAAGGCTGTATTTTCCAGGGTTTAATAAATAATAATCATCTGCGGATTTTAGCATAAATACAGCTTTTTTATTTTCAAGCTCTTGTTTACCGGTTTCAAAATCAACCTTCTCAAGCTTTATTTTAGTGCGCTCGAAAAGTTCCCTATTTAGTTTTATTGATGCAGGATACCATCCTTTCAATTCTATTGCAGGATCAGAATAATCGACAACCTGGCATACCGAGTTTGGGACTCTTATAATCTCAAGAACTTTAAGCCTATGATTGCCGTCAAGAACAACATTTGTTTTTTTATCTATAATTATAGGGTCAACAAGCTGACCCATATTTAACATTGCTTCTTGAAGCCGCAATACGTTTGGTGCTATCCTTTCTTCATGAGGAATAAGCTCTTTTACAGGTACAATATCCAGTTTTTCCCGTATATATTCATAATCCATCAAACACACCAAATTGTTGTTTGCGACCGCCGGGATTCGGACCCGGGTCACAAGATTGGCAATCTTGCATCCTACCATTGTCCAGATATGTAGGGCAGTCCTAAATATCTGCTAGACTACGATCGCATCTAATAACTAATGTATTTATTATATTTTTATTATTAATAAGTTTTATTTATAAATCTTCATTTACAATATATTTAAAAACACATATATTTACATTATAACACATGAGACTGAAAAATAAAATTATTCCAGTTTTAGTTGCAACATCCCTTTTAATTACTCCGATGAATTCTTTTGCGTCTATTCCTAAAAACAACCTGCACAAAAGAGCAGCCCAAATTGAAACAATAATAAAAGAGCAATCAGAGAGCAGATTTGAAGCCAATTTTTATAAACTTGATTCATTTTCATTCAAAAACTGGGATGATTTTTCCAAAAAAGGAGAAGCTGTTGCAATAGCAATAGGAAGATTAATGAAGAGCGCAACAAATGACAACGAAAGAATGGTAGCGCTTCTTGCAATTTCTGCTGTTATTTCAAAGACGCAAAAAATAGAAGACCTGCCTGAAAATGCATTTTTAAATTATTTTGCGCTTGGAATTTCAACAGTAGACCAAAAACAACAGGACCTTCTTTCAGGAGCGCTTATTTTTCTTTCCCTTTCCCCTGCTGTAAGAAAGGATTTTATTTATGAGAAAACATTAATTTGCATGTTCCTTGAATCCGCAGATGTAAAAACAAAATATGAAGAATCACTTGAAGAAAAATTTAATAAAATACCTGATTTGAAATTGAGGCAACTTTACAATAATCTTATCTATTCTTGGAATGGCGCCACAAATATACTCGATGTATTTGAAAACATATGCAATATTTTGAAAAATTAGCCTAATTCAAGCCTTTTTTTTATATTGTTTATTTGTTTTGTTCTATCATCGCTTTTTGGAAGAATCATTGTCTTGTAAAGCAAAATCGCATCTTCTTTTAGTTCATCTTTTTTTGCAAAAAATAGATTTCTTAGTATTATATCTTTATATCCAGTTCGTTCAATTTCCATAGTCCAGATATTTTTTCCTTCTGGTTTTATCTGATCCATTTTATCTATTTCTATTCCATATTTTTTTGAAAGATAATTTTCTATTTTTTTATCTATCTTTTCAAAGACCGGATTTTTTTCAAAATTTCTAAAATCTATCCTTCTTATAAATTCCCTGCATCGAAACAATGCATAAATTGTTTCAGGAGTCTCTTTTAGATTCGAAACTATAATTGCAGCTTCCTGAATGGTCGTAAGGTCAACGGATGATGCAATCCCTCGATGGTTTATTCCAAAAGCAATAACTTTTCCTATAAGATCCTTGCTTTTTTGTCCTTCGACATTTTTATATGCGATTTCAAGAACCCCAAAAAATTTCGTAAGGTCAAGTTCGCTTATAGCATTCCGATATTCTTTTTTTTCGAGCATTTCTGAAAAATATTCGCAAAGAAACCTGCTTTTAATTTCATCTTTTGTTAAAGGTATTGCGGAAAGCACAACTTGTATTTTTGTTGCAGGATTTTCTATTTCATTTAGCCTTCCGCCATAAATCCCAAGATAGCCAAGCTCATTTTCATTTAAACCAAGCGGCCTTACAAGTTCAATTGGGATTTTTTTAGCATCTTCATAATCCAGCGTTAAGCCCTTCTCTTTTTTTTCTTTAAGCTTTAAATATACTTCAAGGCCGTCAAGACTCGTATAATCAACAATTCTATAAGTAAAATATGCAAGTTCCAAACCATCCTTTTTCATAATTGCAGTTTTATCTTCTTTTTGCGTTATTTCAAAAGAGCCTTCATCTACCATTCTTGGATCATAGCATCTTATTTCATTTCCAACCTTTAATCTTACAATCGTATGCAAATCCTTGTTTGTTCCGCTCCAATACCCCAAACCCTTATCAATAGAACCTACAATGGCAATATCAATATCATAGTTTTTTTTGCCTGCCTCTTTCATCATTTCATCTATTATAGAACCAAGCATTGCACATGCAGAAGCGCAGTTCATTTCCTTTTGCCTTATTGCAGTTTCAATAGAGTGGGTATAATTTGTGTTCTTATATCCAAGTTCATTTTTTTCTCCAATTATTCTTATCATTTCAGAAACAGGTTTTATTGCATCAAAAATTTCATTCGGATTTTTTGCCTTTTTTAGTGCATCTATGCACTCGCCCATTTTTTCTCTTGCAATTTGAGCCTGAGGCATTGCAAGATTGTTTAATATGGCTGACCATACAACGCCAATTTCCTCATATCTAGTGTGAGGGGTTTGGAGCAAATAATTATTTTGATTTTTTACAGCCTGCGCCATAATAATATAATTTGAAGGATACCTAATTAAAATATTGGTTATTTCTTAACCCTTTTTATTTCTTTCTTATGATATCTTATTTTTGTTATGGGCCTGTAGCTCAGCCAGGTTAGAGCGCTGGTCTTATATGACCTGCTTTAATACAAACCATTAAACTGGTTCTGGGTTAACCAGAAGTCCTGAGCGGTCGCTTTGATTTTTTTCAAACCGATCCAGGAATTCAAATCTCAGCAGGCCCATACAATACTTACCATAAGATTTAAATTTGATATTCAGTGTATTTTTAAATTTATTTAGACATATTTTTACATGGGAATTTCAAATGGAACAAATGGAGGGATAATGCTTTTTAGCGGTACTGCGTTAGTTGGCGATTCTCTTCTCCCAAAATCAATAGAAGGAATTCCAGGGATTTCCGGCGGTTATTCTCTTTGTTTTGGCCTTACTTTTATGGGGGTCGGGGGATCAATGGTAATGATGGGAAATGGAAAAGATCCTATATTTGGGTTAAATCTTATTTTGTTTGGAACTGCATTTATATTTTTTTCAGTCGTTGAAAATAAATTAAAAAATATGTTAATATCCTTTTAATTTCCCTCTATATTTTATATAAGTGGAATAATCAATATATCTTTTATCTTCTATATAATTTTTCAATGTCCTAGCAGATTTGACAGACTCTTCAATTTTGTCCGTAACAGTAATTGAAAAAGAATCAGATCCAGCACCGCTTCCAAAAGAAGTTACAAGTATCCTATCATTTGATTTTGCAATCTCTAAAACCCCGCAAAGCCCGATCATCGATGCCCCTGAATATGTATTTCCAATTACTGGACAAATAAGGCCTGGAATTATCTTTTCTTTTGGAATATTCATTTTCTTTGCAATATTCATTGGAAATTTAGCGTTTGGCTGGTGAAATACAACATAATTAAAATCTTCTATTTTCTCTCCTGTTTTTTCCAAAAGCCCGTTTGTTGCCCCTTCAACATGCTTAAAATATGCAGGAATACCTGTAAATCTTCCTCCATGTGAAGGATAATCTGCCTTTGGCCTTCTCCAAAAATCAGAGGTATCTGTTGTATAAGAATAAGTGTCTTCAATTATTGCAACTGATTCTTTATTCGGCCCTATGATAAATGCTGCCCCACCGCTTCCAGCAGAATATTCAAGCGCATCACCTGGTCTTCCCTGAGCAGTATCAGAACCAACTGCAAGGCCGTAATTTATCATTTTAGAATCAACCATTCCCATACACATCTGTATTGCAGCAGTTCCAGCTTTGCATGCAAATTCCAAATCAGCAGCAGTAGTTGAAGGAGTTGCGCCGATTGCCTCTGCAATTATGCTAGAAGAAGGTTTTACTGCATAAGGATGGCTTTCAGATCCCATATAAACAGCTCCTATTTTTTTTGGGTCAATTTTTGCTCTTAGAAGCGCATTTCTTGATGCTTCAACTCCAATTGAAACACTATCCTCATCAGGTCCTGCGACAGCCTTTTCTTTTATTCCAAGGCCTTCGATTATCCTTTCTGGTTCTTCTCCCCATGTTTTTGCAATTTCCCCACTTTTTATTCTATATATCGGAACACATGCTCCATAACCAACAATGCCTGCCATAATCATCACAAAAATATCTATTTCTTATTCATTTTTCTTTTTAAATCTACCTAAATCTATTTCGTCAAAAAGCGACATCATCCGTTTTTTCTCTTGTTTTGTCTTATTATAAAATAAGTAAATATCAAAAACAAGATTATTACTAAAACAACAATAAAATATACATATTCATTATTAGTTTTTTTTGAAATTATTTTGATTTCTGACGGGTTTTTTGCAATTTCAAACATATCAAAAACAAGCTTATTTTCATAAACCATTCCAGAAAGGTTTGTTTCTATAAGTTCCAATTTTCCAGGAAAATAAATAGTGTATTTTGCATCAATCCCACTATTCTTTTTTATTTGGTCTATTATTTCTGGTTCTAAATCCATTTTTTGAAGGTTTATTTCATTTACCTCTATTTCCTGCGGGTAGTCTATAAAAGGAATAGCATAAATTTCAATAAAATATTCTTTCTGATTAAAATTTTCATTAAGCTTAAAAGAATAAAATCCATCATCAGGTGAAGCCTCTTTTGAAATTATTATTTTCGGCCCATCTACAATGCAGCTTGCATTATATTCAGTTTCTATTTTTTTGCACCGTTCCCGTTTTTCTTTTATGAAGTCATCAAGCGTTTTTTTATAGTCTTCTTTAATTGCCGCAGAATCTGCTATTATTTTTTGCTTGTAATCCACTGTCATGGTTATTTTTGAAGTTCCATCTTCTCTAATCTCTTGGGAATAATCGTACTGGACACACCCTGAAAAAAGTACGAAAACAATTATAAAATAAATTAACCTAGAGTTCATTAATTAGATAAATTTAATATAATTTATAAAAGTTCTCTTATTGTACTAAAATAAAAAATCTTTTAAATTGTTATTGTATAATGTTTCGTATGGCCAGAACAAAAATCTCCCTTTTCCTAGGATGTAGAATAGCAGAACAAAAATCTCCCCCCAAGCTTTTTAAAGAAAAATCCCTTCCTTTAATTGAAGAGTCTGTTTCAAAAGGAAGAACGGTGTTTATCTTTTTAGAGCCAAAATTAGATCACCCGAAGTCTTTTTCAGAAATTGAAAAAAGAAAAATGATTGTAGATTTCCATCAAGGGGTTCTTGACATGTTTGATCTTGAATCCGGCCTTAGTTTATTTTCAAAAAACACCACCTCTTATTTTGATGATTATATCAAAAAAGGAACAGAACCCCCTAATTTTCCATCAGATATTTTTGGATTAAAAAGAGACATACTTAATCTTAATTTAAAAAATCCAGGCTCTGTTTTTGTGCGTTTTGAGCCTGTAACTATGCAATTAGTCATCAAAGCATGGGAATTATTTTTCGCATACAAAGACCAAATTCAATTCCAAAAACAAGGAGAAGAGACTACAAAGGCAATTTCCAAATATCTAAATCCACTTGCAGAATTTTCCTATTCAAAAGACGAGCTTTTATTAAAGACGATAAGCGACATTTCAAAAAAATTTCCTTCTTCTGATTTTATTATTTTTAGAGAAAACGAACAGAGTTCTCTTCAAACCCTTTTAAATAATCCAAATATCCAAGTTGATGTTTTTTCATTAAATGGGGAAACATCTAAACTAAGCCAAATAATTTTAGCTAGCAAACCAAATGAAAATAGTATTTTAGCTTAACATCGAATCCTTCTGATTTTTATCTTTTATTTTTTCAATAAAATATTGTAATATAGGCGGAGTTACAACAGTTGTCAAAAGAGCCATAGTTGCAATTATTGAATATTCATTTACATTAAGTATTCTTGTCGAAAGGCCTATTGATGCGATAATTAGTGCAACTTCCCCTCTTGGCGCCATCCCAAAACCAACAGCAAGCACTTCGTTTGTTTTTAATTTTGCAATAATCCCGCCAATTCCACAGCCAACTACTTTAGTTAAAAGTGCGATAATTGAAATAATTATTATCGTAACAAAAAATAATTTAAGAGCATTTACATCCATCATCATCCCAAGGGATATGAAAAATATCGGCATAAAAAGCATTTCAAGTCCATATGTCTTTTCTTCAATTTCTTTTAAATGTCTGCTCTGGTTTAGCATTACTCCTGCCATAAATGCTCCAACAATTGCAGAAAGGCTTATGAATTCTGCAACATAAGAGTAGAATAATACTATTGCCAAAACCAAAAGGAATCTTCTTGCATTAAGCTCTTTTTTGTCAAGATATTTTATGAAATAATTTCCAATCGCAACACTTCCTGCCAAAAATATAGCTGCTGTTAGAAATGTTGTTATCAATGAAAGTGTTGATGATTCTGTTCCTGCGCCAGTGATATTTATAACAAATGATAAAACCAAAAGCCCTAAAATATCATCTAAAACCGCAGCGCCTATTATTATTTTTGCAAAATTTTCATTCATTAATTTAAATTCTTTTAATATCGCAACAGTTACCCCAACTGAAGTTGCAGTTAATGCAGCCCCAACAAACATTGAATAAGCAAAGCTTCCCCCTTCACCTATTGCATAAAAATATCCTGCAATAAAAGGAACTATCACCCCAAGGAATGCAACAATTAGATTTTCTTTTGAAAATATATTTTCTATTTTGTTATGTAGCCCGACCTTGAATAGTAATACTATCGCCCCAAGCTGCGCAAAAACATGAATTACTCCTTGATCTTTTAATATTTCAGGAGCCTCTTTTGGAATATCAATCATTGGAATATCTATTTTTGCAATTTCCTCCCATATTATAGAGATAAAACTCGGGCTTATTAAAATTCCAATAACCATTAATATCATTACGGACGGTTGTTTTGTATAAATTACTGCAAGCTCTCCAAGAACCGCCAAAAGCAAAAGAAATACTATCTCAAAATAAATATGCTGCTCTTCATCAACCTGGCCAAATACGCTTGTTCTAACTATCGAAAACATCAAAAGCAAAAATATTCCTATAATAAACAATCCTACATAGGGTGTTAGTTTTTCAATTTTTTTTGTCATTTTATCATCTATCTTATTTTTTAATTTTATAATATTGAATATATTATTAAATTATTGTGTTTATATTATATTGATATGACCATACAAAAATCATTATCAAAAAAACCAAATACTACTAAAAGAAAATTGCTTTTTCCAATAATTACTGTTGCTTCTTTAACTGCTCTTGCAGCACTTCAACTTTATCTTTTTCCTCCAGAAGAAATTTGCAGTTCAAAACCTGTAATTCAAACGGCTAACCTTGAAAACAAAAATGAAATCAAACTAATTCTTCCAGAAAACATTGTCCTTTCATGCAAAAAAGAAATGGTTCCTGCGTTTGACTTATCTTTTAGGCTGGTTTATACAACAAAAATACATGATTGCCGTATTTCAAATTTTTCAAAAAATTCGATGCCACATAACGCACTTCTCAGACTGCAAAACGAAGGGATTTTCACATCACGTGGAAAAATTTAATTTTTTTAAATTCCAAGCACTACTTTTGCAATTGAAAAATAAATCGTTATGCCAATTATATCTGAAATAGAGCTTATTAATGGCGCTGACGCCATTGCAGGATCTTTGTTTAGTTTTGAAAGTATAAATGGAAGTGACATTCCAATAAGGCTTGAGACAAAAATTGTGCAGACCATTGTCATAAAAACAATAATTGCAATATTCATCCCCCCCCTTGTCATCCCTAAAATAAATACACCTATCCCCATCGTTATTCCAAGTGCAAGTGCAACAATAAGTTCTCGTTTTATTAAAGGAAACCAATCGCTTAGTTTTATGTCCCCAGTTGCAAGAGACCTTATCATTATTGTTGCAGACTGCGATCCAGTATTTCCCCCGCTTCCAATTAAAAGAGGAAGGAAAAATACAAGAACAACAACACTTTCAATTAATCCTTCATAGTGTGCAAGAATCGCGCTTGAAAAAAGGCTTACAAACAAAAGAAGCAACAGCCATCCGATTCTTTTTTTATAAAGAAAAGCAACAGAGGAATTCAAAACATCATTTATTTGCGGGGTTTCTGCTTCATCTTGTGAAATACCTCCGAATTTATAAAAGTCTTCTGTTGCCTCCTCTTCTGAAATATCAATCAAATCATCAACTGTTACAATTCCAAGCATTATCCCTTTAGAATCAATTACAGGAAGCGCTATTAGATCATATTTTTTTATCATTTTCGCAGCTTCTTCCCTATCTGAAAACGCAGAGATGCAAATCGGCCGCTCCATTACATCTCTTATTGTTTTTTTAGGGTTTGAAAGAATAAGATTTTTAATTGTCAAATAACCCATTAGCAAATTATTATTATCTACAACATATAATACATTAATTGTTTCACTTTTCTTTGCAACTTTTCTTAAATGCGATACTGCTTTTCTTATGCTCCATTCAGGCTTTAGAGAAACATATTCAGGAGTCATTTCTCTTCCAACAGAGCTTATCGGATATCCTAAAAGTTTTTTTGCCTCTGCAAGATCTTCCTTGCTTAAAAGGTCCATAAGCTTTTTTGTAATATGCGCCGGAAGCTCTTCAAAAAGTTCTGTCCTGTCATCAGGACCAAGGGATGATAAAATCTCTTTTGTCTTGCTGCACCCAAGATTTTTCAATAATGAGTTTTGCTGCCTTGTTTTCATATAAGAAAATACATCTGCTGAAAAGTCCCGCGTTAAAAACCTGAAAATTATGGCGCTTTCAGGGCTGTGTCTTTTTGAAAGGAACTCTGCAACCTCCTGCGGTCTGCATAATGAAAGCTTTTCTGCAGCTTCCTTGTACCTTTTGCTTGACAAAAGCCCATTTATTTTCTTTTCGTTTAGAAACGCCATTTTTTCTCCTTCTTAAAGAAAATGAAAAAGTAAATTTATAAAAGAGAAGGTTTGATATCGTAAATCTCTGCCGCAGGTTTTATTTAAAGATAAATCAGATAGATTAATAAGTTATGTCTTTGCATATTAAAAATAGGTGTTTATTATGAAAGGAAAAGTAAAGATGTTTAATACGGCCCGCGGTTTTGGTTTTATAACCGGAGATGACGGCAAGGATGCATATGTCCATAGTTCTGGAATTATGGGAGGAGCAACACTTTCAGCAGGGGATCATGTTGAATATGAAGTTGAAGCAGGTGACAGAGGGCCAAGAGCGAAAAATGTAAAAAAAGTTTAGCTAAATTTTTAAAATCCATTCAGATGTTCTTGCAATTTTTTGTTTTTTTGCATCATCTAGTGTAAGCCATTTAAAACCTGAGAATTCATTTGGCGGCTTTGCGGTTTTATTTTTTGCCAAAAACCTAAATGCCAAACACGGTATCAGCACTTTTCTTTTTCTGCTTCCTGAATTGTATTTTTCTTCAAATAAAATATCTGAAATCTCTCCATCAATTCCAGTTTTTTCTTTGAATGCTAAAACTAATAGTGAAGCAGGATCTGTTCCTGATTTCATAATAACACTTGGAAATTCTAATCTTTCGATTCCATTTTCATCTTTTCTTTTTAAGAATAAGAACCTTTTATTATCTTCAAGCATTCCGCATACAAGTAATTTTTCTTCTCTAATTTTAATGATTTTCATTTTACTGCAAAACCCATCCGCCATCAACAACAATTACCTGGCCTGTGATATAACTGGATTCATCTGATGCAAGAAAAACAACTGCATTTGCGATATCTTCTGGTTTTCCCATCCGTTTTAGCGGAATTTGTAAAATAGTCCGATTTTTTATTTCATCTGGTGATGCAGCCCCAGGTGTTTCTATTGCTCCCGGAGCGATTGCATTTACATTTATTTTTCTTGGGGCAAGCTCTAATGCAAGAGCCCTTGTAAATGCATTTACTCCTCCTTTTGATGCGCAGTAATGAACAAGCCCTTTAAATCCAATCATTGAGCTTATAGAAGATATATTTATTATTTTTCCATTTTCTTTCATTAGCTCTGTTGCTTTTTTAGTGCATAAAAAAACTCCTTTCAAATTGATGTCCATTACCTTATTCCAATCTTCTTCTGTCATTTTTTCAAAAGAAAGAAAAGGATAAATTCCTGCATTATTTACAAGTATATCGACTTTTCCAAATTCTTTTATTGTTTTTTCAAATAATTTTTCAACATCTTTTTTGTTTGAAACATCGCATTTTACTCCAATTGATTTTAGGTTCATTTTTCTAAACTTTTCTGCAATTTCTTCGCATCCTGTTTTTGAACATAAGACAACAGCACATCCTTTTTTTGCAAGAGAAAATGCAATTTCATATCCTATTCCTTGTTTTGCACCTGTAACAATTGCAACCTTTCCTTTTAATGGCATAAAAACACCTTTGTTTTATTTGCACTTAAACTTTATAATCTTATTTTATCTTCTAAAAAGAAAAGGAAAAATTTGAATGGATAAAATTAATATGAATCTATTAATCAAAATATTTTTCATCATAACTTATAATATCACAATTGCAAGTCATTGCTTCAGTTTCTTTAATCCATTCGTTTCTTAATTCATCAAAATTAAAATCCAATGGGAAACATTGTTTTGGTATGCCTTCTTGCACTGCACAATTTTCTTGTCTTGTAATTATTTGTTTTACTTTACCTTGCGCAGTAGTCTCTCTTGCCATTTCATCTTTTGCAATCCAATAATCATATTGTATCTCCATTAAATGACAAACGCAATGTTTCATCTCATTATCTTTTACTTCTGCAGTTTCAACGGAATTCATTAAATCTTCAGCATTATTATATTTATCTTCAATCTCATTTCCAGAAGTTAAATCCTGTTTCTGCGTGCATCCTGAAAAAATAATTATTGAAACTAATCCAATAATTAACCAAACGGAAAATAAGTATCTCATATCATCACCATAATAAAAAGAGCTTTTAATTTTAATATATTATGATTTGATTTTTCACATCTAAAAATTAACTTTCTTTTCCATTTGGTGTCCATTTATAGCTTGGCCTGATACGACTTAGGTGATTGCCTGATGTTATTTCAGTTTTTGGTTTTGTTTGATTATTTCTTTGGCCAAGAAAAGAACAAACAGTTTTTGATTGCCGCTATTACCAGCTTCCTGAGTTCGCATATATTTGCTTCGTTTGCTAAGAGGGATATTTGTAAATGGGATCTTATTTACTTGAAGAATATAGTTCATAAGCAGTCTTGCCATCCTCCCGTTTCCATCAGCGAATGGATGGATAGTAGTGAATTTGGTGTGGAATTTTGCAGCAAGTTCTACCGGGTGAATTAAATTCTTATTTTTAGAATACCAATCGATTAGTTCATTCATAAGCTTTGGAACTTCTTGGTGATGCGGAAAAACATAATCCGAACCACGGATTCTTACATTCACAGGTCTCCAAATCCCGCAGTATGGTTCATACCCATCTATTTTCGAAAGGAGCACACAATGAAGTTGTAGAATCATTTCCCTAGTTAACTCTTTTTTATTTTTAAGAAGTTTTTCATAGATATCTAGGCACTTATTAAGATTGAGTGCTTCTTGCTCTTCCCTATCCATATTTGTAACAGTTACTCCTCGTTTCTGCAACATTTCGATTCTTTTTTTTCCTGAAAGAATTCTTTCTGTGAGCCAATAGTCTAGAGTCGAACCCTCAATAGCATTTGAGTCCGTAACAAAGGTTATTCTTTCTCTTCTGATAAATTCAATTCTCTGTTTGGAAGAAAGTGAATTCAAGAACAATAACTTATCCTTAACTGCTTTTTCTATTTTTATGGCAAGATTTCGAGCTATAAATTCCGTAAATGGAGGTGTAATCCCAGAAATGCCTTTGCGCTTAAGCATTTCATCGAATTTTTTATAAATTTCGGCTAGTTTTAGGTTATCTGGCAGGTCTTTACCAAGATAAGCGCTTTCCTTGATCCATTTGGTTTCTTTTTTTATGGATTCTTCCAGGTAATAGTAAATCTTACCCTTCACGTTTCTTTTTACTATTCTTGCCATGTTAGTTATCACTGAAAATAAGTATATATTCTTTTCGGTGATAACTTGTTAGAGTTATAACTGATTTTAATATTTAGCTAAACCCGTGATAACTAGTACAAATATTATCTAACCCACGAATTTAGAGAGTGCACAAAGAGAAAATGACTATGCAGGGGAAGAAAGTTGAGATTCAGTCTCAGTGTGTACGCCATATTTATCTCCTTCGCGTGAGGTGAAGTGTAGCATAAGTTCTATTTATAGCTTGGCCTGAACTAGATTAGGGGATTAACTAAGTATTAACACAATTTTCTAAGTGAATACTTTTAAATATTTTAACTATATTAAATAATAATTAGGTTAATAATATGTTTTCATATCACGTAATCCATAAAGTACAGAAAAGCAAATCACTATTTCTTTTGCTTATTATAGAAATTGTTTTATTTCTTTTTGGGGGCTTTTTAATATTTTCTGGAATATCTCAACTTTTTGGGATATTTATAATATTTTTTTGTTTTGGACCCATCTTACTATTAGGAATAAATGAAGTTATGAGTAATGCAATACAAGGAACAAGTTATACTATTGATGATGAAAAGATATATACTGAAATATTGTTCGCAAATAAAAAACTTCAAAAAATTATTAAATTTCTTGCAGATATTGGAAATTCATTAAATATACGCGGAACAAGTAATATATTTCTTAAGACAATCTCTTATGTAGATTTCCGGGATGTGGGTGGCAAAAAAGTTGCATATATTGAATTCAAAAGGTTTGGATGGCCAATAAAGTATATAAGAAATATTTATCTTCCGGAAGGAAAAGAAATGGAAACGTTCGACCAGATAAAAAATTTAATAGATCGATCAAAATTTGAAAAAAATTAGTGCACTGAGAGAAAATGACTATGCAGGGGAAGAAAGGCCAGAGTTACTCTCGGATCAGACACCATATTATTCTCCTAGCTTGAGAGGGCTTCTGAGTAGAGAAGTTTTTAAAACTTGCTTCAAGTTTTAAAATTTTGAAATTGAAAATTTCAAAGTTTATAAAGGACTCGGAACTTGGGAAATAGTTAAGAGATGGGGCTAATTCGAAGATTTTAGAAAATAGTTTTATTTTTTATACTTTTTTTCTATCATAAAATCCTTTTCTGCCATATCCTTTTGCCCCAATTTCTTATAACACATCCCCCTATTATGATAGGCATCAGAAAACTGCGGATCCAATTCCAATGCTTTAGTATAATATTCGACCGCCTTTTCATAATTTCCAAGCCTCGCATATACATTCCCCACATTATAGTTTGCATAAATATTTTTTGGGTTGAGCAAAAGGCATTGATTATAGTAGAGTTCTGCTTCTTTTAAGTTTTTCAATGCAAAGTAAACCCTGCCAAGATGAAATAATGACCATTCATCTCCAGGCCAAATACCCTCTGCAGCATGTAGATGTTCAAGGGCTTTTTTATACTCCTTTTTATCAGTATATATCCGACCAAGAAATCCGTGCGCTCCGTTGGATTCTGGATTCAATTTAAGTGCATGTTTACAGTCATTTATTGCGCTATCAACATCACCAAACATATATTTTATTTTCGCACGTAATACATAAAAAGGAGAAAACTCAGGTTTAATTCTTATTGCAGATTCAATTTCTTCTTTTGCTGCATTATCATCCCCTTCGTTGTAATACACTATTGCCTGCGTGTAGTGTGTAATTGATTCTATCTCATTTTCCTTAACTACACTGTAATAATTAGATATGAGTGCATTTTCAAAACGAATCATTCCATATTTTACAGGGTCTGTATTTACATTAAACAAGAATGATCCTATCTTTAAATTTGCGTGCAATGCATCAGCTGTACCAGTCATTATGATAACATGAGCATCGAAACCCATTTTTTTGGCCACATCATAAACCAAAAAAGAAATGTTGTCGCAGTCAAAAGTTCCGGATTTTAAACTTGTATATAAAAATTTGTGTTTACCAAAGGTTATATTCAATTTTGTGCCTAAAAGCTTATAGATTTCTAAAATGAATTTTTCCTGGGTTTTTTCTTTTTTTCGGTCTGCAGTACCTATAGATCCTTCAAGTGTATGTACAATATCTAAAACAAGTCTATTGTATATTTTTGTATAGTATGAAGCTTCTTCTGGTTTTTTGGCAAGCTCTGTTGCAATCCTTTTTCCGCCTATTGTCTGAAAATTAATTGTTTTTGTAGGA
>CAZLIX010000018.1:0-14712 GCA_964559795.1 Microcaldota archaeon | reverse complement strand
GATTCAATAGATTATGCAAAAATCGCGCTTCACTCTGATAAAAGCGATCTTATGGAATGCACAGATGAGCAAAAAAACAGTGGAATCGTATTAAATTATGCCGCAGCTTATTCTTCATATAATACTACCCTTTCATTTTATACCTCTATTCTAAAAAATAAGGATCTTTTTGATTCTATGCTTCATCAGGCCAAAGACAAAATAGATCAGCTTATATCAATAAGCAAAAATCAAATTAAAGAAAAGGAAATAAATGGCTTTTATATCTATTATTTAAATTTAGGCGCCCTTGTAAAAAAATTCGAATTTCCAGGCCTTGGCAAATCCGCTACGCAGGTTTTTGATGCAATTATACCTTTAAATACGCCTTCTATTTTGATATCATATGGCCCAAAATCCATTGTTTTAAGGATAAATGATTTAGCAGTAGAAAAAGGCGCCAATGCAAATAATATAATAGAGCATATAAAAAATTCTTTTCCAGGTATAATTGAAAGCGGAGGAGGGCACATAAGGGCTGCTGCAATAAGAGTCCGTGAAGATTTTGAAAAATCCCTTATCGATGAAATAATTAAGTATATTGGAAATTTAAGCTAATTTTTTTCCTTTCCATTCCTCTTCATCAATTCTTTTTTTGTAATTTATCCATCTTGCGCATATGAATAAAAAATCAGATAATCTGTTTAAGTATGCTGGAACCTCTTTTCTTATTTTTTCTTTTTTTGAAAGAGAAGACACTCTGCGTTCAGCTCTTCTGCATACTGTTCTTGCAAAATGAAGTATCGAAGATTCAATTGATTTTCCAGGTATTATAAAATGCTTTAAAGGAGGCATTTGGTTTTCATAAGAATCTATATACCCTTCCATTTTTTTTATTTCAATTTGGCTTATTTTTTTATAATTTTTCCCACCTGCAAGCTCTACTCCTAAAACAAAAAGCTCTTTTTGCATCTCTTCAATTTTTTCTTTTATTTCTATATCCTCTAATTTGCATCTTGCAAGCCCTAAAACAGAGTTTAATTCATCAATTGTGCCATATGCTTCAACTGCTAAATTATCCTTATCTACTTCTTTTCCTTCCAAAAGACATGTTTTTCCGCTATCTCCTCTTTTTGTATAAATAGCCATAATACTAATTAAACAAGTAATAATAAAAATTTGATGGAAAGCATAGTCTGCCTTTTGTGTGGTTAGGCAACATTCGACTAAGCGGCGCAAAGGCCTTGCATACCACAGGCAATTAAAGAGCCGTTTCATCCTAATTAAAGGTCTCGTTTCTGTTCACTTTAATCCGCCCTTAAAGCGTTGCCTGCATAAGGGTATGGGCAGAACTTCCTCGGAAGTACTCCGTGAGTTGCCTGCTTCCCATCAAATATATTTTGTCGCTATAATTTAAAATTATTTCTTTTGGGTAAGTATTATCTTATTTTTATATAAAAAATAACTTTTTAAATTCTTTTATGCCCATTTTACTTATATCTTATTACAGGGAGCTTATGACAGAATTTAAAATCGAAGAGTTAAATAAAATAAAGACTCTTAAAGAATTCTATTTATTTATGGATAGCTTTTGTGATAATCTAGATTTTGATCCTTCTTATCGCGAGTTCAACGAGGTTATTTCAAAAATTGCAGATAATGGCGATGTTAGAATTGCCCATTATCTTTTATATAAATCCCGTTTCGATGATCTTGATATGCATGCTCCTCGTTTTCAAATTATTCTGCGGTTTGCAAAAGATAAACATATTACTCAAAAAATACTAAATATTGCAGTAGGAAAATTATATAACAATGAATATCATAGTACTATTGAACTGTTAGGTGCAACCTGTGATGAAAGAGCAGTTCCAATACTTTTAAATTTCAAGACATATGTTTTTGGTAGAGATAATACCCATCTTGAAAAGGCAATTATTAATTCTCTTGTAAAAATTGGAAAACAAAAAGACATCTACCATCTGCTTGCAGAAGATTTTAATCTAAGAACAATACCTGTCTTTGGCATTTTGCGAGATCAGAGGGCAAAAAAAAGCCTTATTTCAATTTCAAATGATTGTATTTCACTACAACAAAAAAGTACAAATACAATATATCTTTATTCTAGTTCTATAGAATCTTTAATGCAAATTTGCGAAAAACAAGAAGTAATAGATCTTTTAAGCAGACACATAAGAATAAATAAAAATGGGATTTTCGAAATTTCCATTTTACGTTATTTTCGTTTATTATCCGATCCTCTAACAATTCCGTTATTATTAGATAGCATGAAAAAAGATATAACATATTCTTCTACTTCTCTTCATGGCACTTATGTCTCTGTAATAGGACAAATATCCAAGGAATCGCATTATAATTATCCTGGATGCTTAGTTGAAGACTTATTGCTCCTGTTGAAAAGCGAAAAAAAAGATATTGATATTACAAAAGCAATCTGCCAAGCGCTTGGCATATCAGAGTTATTTACTTTTATAAAAGAAGAAAAAATAGAAGAGGGAATAAAATTTTCAAATGCATTTGACTTATTGCTATTTTGCAACGATGATTTTGATGCCAAAACCACTTCCTTTTTTATAAACCTTGTAAAATCAGATAATCTTCTAATTCAAAAATTGGCAGATGTATTCCATGATCCCAAACTTAGGGATCAAAAAAAGTTTTCTCTTGCAGCTGTATTATTTGCAATTGGAACACAGGATTCTATAAAAGAAATATTTATAGAAGTTGAAAAAAACAAAAATTACTTATTTTTTGCAGAATGCATCAAATCTTTTTTTAAACCAGAAATCAAGGATCCATACATAATTGAAAGCATGATAAAAATTTTTGCAAATGTTGCAACAAAAGATGGCAATTATCAACATTATTACAGTGGTTTAGGGAATTTTAATAACGCATTTAATGAATACCTAATTAATTTTTTAGCGTATCATGGGCTTGAATCTACAATAAAAACAGCAAACAAATGTTTGGAAAAAATGGAAAATTCATTTTCAAAAGAGCAATTAAACGCGATAAAAATATCCCTTTTTTCAAATATAAGAACTTCATTCAACAGCATAAAAACAAAACGCAGTATTTCTGTTCTTTTAGATCCAAAAGCCATTAAAAAAAATCAAGATCCAATCTACAAGATTATAAGGGAATGCCCGCGGCCGCGCTGCTTTTCAACATAAATATCTTTAAAAAACCTAATATATTAAAATTCTTAATATAGTTAAATTATTTTAATATAGGTGTTCACGATGGCAAAAAGAATAAAAGTCGCAGTTGTTGGGATTGGAAATTGCTTTGCAGGCTTAATCCAGGGAATAGAGTATTACAGGCAAAATCCTCAAAGAGAAATTACCGGAATAATGCATGATAAGATGGCAGGCTATTCTATTTATGATATTGATTTTGTTGCAGCATTTGACATTTCAAAAAAGAAGGTGGGCCATACTCTTGATAAGGCAGTTTATGCAGAGCCTAATCTTGTAAAATGGGTAAAGCTTCCAAAGCTTGAAACGATAGTAAAGCCTGCTCCAATTCTTGATGGCGTTGGATTTTATGTAAAAGATAAAATACAGCCAGTAAATCCAAGGCCGATAGAACAGCTAAAAGAAGAAATCTTAAATGAAATTTCAGAATCAGGTGCAAAAATAATTTTAAGCTACCTTCCAGTAGGCTCTCAAAAGGCAACTGAATTTTGGGCAGAAATCGCGCTTGAAACCGGATGCGCATTCATAAATTGCATTCCAGTTTTTATTGCATCCAATCTAGAATGGAGAAAAAAATTCCAGGAAAAAAATCTTCCATTAATAGGAGATGATATAAAAGGACAGGTTGGTGCAACAATTGTCCACAGGACCCTTGCCAAATTATTCACAGACAGGGGTGTTGAAGTTGAAAGCACATACCAGCTTAATGTCGGTGGAAACACAGATTTTATGAATATGCTCGAAAGGGCTAGGCTTGAAAGCAAAGAAATTTCAAAAACCAACAGCGTTCAAAGTCAATTAAAAGAACCCCTTGCCAAAGGCCAAATTCATATAGGTCCAAGCGATTATGTGGAGTTTTTGCAAAATACCAAATTGGCGTTTATTAGATTAAACGGAAAACAATGGGGTGACAGGACGATGAATCTTGAAATACGCTTGGAAGTTGATGACAAATCAAATTCCGGAGGAATCGTAATTGATGCAATAAGAGCAGCCCAAATCGCGCTTGATAGGAAAATCGGCGGATCTTTAAATTCTGCATCAGCATACTTGATGAAATCCCCTCCAATTCAATTAAGAGATGAGGATGCAAAAGATGCCCTTAACGATTTTATAGATGGAAAAAGAAATGATTGATATGTTAAAAGGCAAAATCAATCAGGATAAGCTCCTTTCTGCTTTTTCTTTCATTCCACTTCATCCAAACCATATTACTTTTTTGTCCGTTTTAATAGCAGCAGGTGCATTTGTACTTTTTGGCCATGAACCTGTTTATTCAATGTTGCTTTTCGGGGTTTCATTTTTTATTGATGCTCTTGATGGAGTGGTTGCAAGAGCCAAAAACCTAACTTCAAAAAAAGGCGCTTTTTTTGATGGGGTTTGCGATAGAATCGTAGAATTTTTTATCATCCTTACAATATTTTATTATTTTCCATTGGAAAAAATAGACCTTATTCTTTTAGTTTCTATACTTTTTTTTGGGACATGCATGACTTCATTTACTAAGGCATATGCACATCATCAGGGGGTATTGGAAGAAAAAGATGCAAAAAACCTCCCAGGACTTTTTGAAAGGGCAGAAAGGGTGGTTCTCTTGTTTTTAATGCTGATATTTTTGCAATATCTGCCCGGATATTTCATATATTTGCTGGCAATTACTGCATTGCTTTCTATTTTGACATTTGTACAAAGGGTTTTTCTAATCCTCAAATAATTTTTTTTGCATCACATTTTCAAGCGTTTTCCATTTTTTTCGCAAATATTTTTCGATTTTTTTTAATCCTTCCTTATCTTTTAAAACTGCCCTTGTTTTTGGATCAGATGGATACCCGCTTCCAAAATCAACCCCAATCTCCTCTTTTATTTGAGAAACCCGTTTCTCTCTTAAAACCTTTGCAAAAATAGATGCCGCTGCGACAATAGAATAATTTTCATCTGCCTTGTGTTCTGCTTCAAATTTAGTGACGCCGAATTTTTCCATCCTTTTTTTAAAGACCCATGAATATCTGTCCGGAAGATCAATCATCACGTCTGAATTTTTGGTTTTTTTTATCAATGATGCCATTCCCTCTGCCTCAATATCATTCAGGCTCATGTTTTCCATTTTTTCGTTTAATTCTGATGCATTAATTTCAATATGCATAAAATCGCAAATTCCCTCAAGCTTTTTTAGCGTTTCAAGCCTTTGGGTTTGGCTAAGCTGTTTTGAGTCTTTTTTGCATATTTTTTTCAGTTTTTTCTCGTTTTTTTTGTTGCATAATGCCATAGCTATTATTAAAGAACCAATAACAGGGCCACGCCCTGCCTCGTCTATTCCTGCAATAATTTCAGGCATGGCTATAATTAGTGCTTATAAATTTATATTCTTATGTAAGAGAAAAAAATTAATAAAAAATTAAGAAGAAAGGCTTCTTTTTTCTACGATAATGTAGTCTGATACTGCCAAAACAGATTCATATGGGACAAGAACCATTCCATCTTCTTTTCTCATTTTTTCTGCATGGGTGTTGTCCGGATTTGGCTCAACAATTAAATTTTCTATTTTTCCAGTAGTCTCGCTTATATTTAAGTCGATTAATCTTCCAAAATCTTCCCCTTCATTTGTAATTACCCTCTTTGATGAGAGTTGCCTTGCGATTAAATATTTTGACACATTACCACCTAATGTATGGTTAATCTCTTTAAAGATTTAAAAAGGTTATGTTCAATCCTTCAAAGCCATTTCCCTTGTTTTTTCCATTATTTTCCGGCTTTCAATATTTGTTTTTCCCTCTGCAAATATTCTTATTGCAGGTTCTGTTCCAGATCCTCTTACAATGGCCCACCCATTTTCAAAATTTATCCTTATTCCGTCAATATCGATTGTTTTCAATCCTTCTTTTTTTGAATTATTTCTTATTCTTTCAATTATTTTTTCCTTTTCTTTTTTATCTGCATCTATTTTTATTTTGCTTTGAAAATAATATGGCATTTCTTCTAAAATTTCACTTAATTTTTTCTCGCACATATATTCAATTATTTTTACAGCAGTATAAAAGCCGTCTTTTGCAAGGGAAACCTCAGGCCATATTACCCCTCCGACTTCTTCACCGCCTATTATATATTTTCCAGTTTTCATTTTTTCTGAAAGATACGGGGCGCCAACTTTGCAATAGTCTGTTTTAACATTATATCTTTTTCCAATATCTTCTATAAGCTTGCTTGTTGCAACAGTAGTTATAATATTTCCAGCCGTTTCTTTTAATTTTATTAAAACCGAAATTCCAAATACCCTGTCTCCTATAATATATTCCCCTTTTTCATCTATGAAAATAACTCTATCTCCATCTCCGTCCCATGCAATGCCACAGTCTGCATTTTCTTTTATAACTGTTTTTATCAATTCCTGCACATTTTCTTTTGTCGGTTCAGAAGGCCTTTTTGGAAAATTTCCATCAATTTTTTCATTGATGCAGATAAGCTTGCATCCGATCCTTTCAAATAATTTTTTCATAGTTGATGCAGTGCCGTTTCCAAAATCAAGAACTATTTTTGGCTTTCTTTTTTTTATCTTTTCAATATTGATATTGTTTATTATTTTTTCAATGTGGTCTTTTTGAGAACTAACATATTCAGTTGATTTTTTTATTTCATCCCATTTTACTGTTTTAATAGAATCCATTATTTTTTCTATTTGTTCCCCCCTCTCTTTTGAAATAGAAATACCATCTTTATCCACTACTTTAAGCGCATTATATTCTGGTGGGTTATGCGATGCAGTAATTATTATAAGTCCGTCTAGTGATAGTTTTTTTATCATAAATTCAGCAGTAGGGCTTGAAATAATCCCAAAATTAATTACCTTGCAGCCAACACTCAAAAGTCCTGAAATTACTGAATTCTCAAGGCATTCTCCGGTTAATCTTCCATCCCGCGCAACTCCAATAGTCCCATTTTTAAAATAAATTCCTATTGCCTGGGATATTTTCAATGCGAAAATAGGATTTAGTTCATCAAATTTTCCTCGGACTCCGTTTGTTCCAAAAAGCATTAAGATCACTATTGTTTTCTGTGTCTGAACCAGTCGATTGTTTTTTTAAGGCCGTCTTTTAGGAGGGTTTTACTAGTAAATTCTAAAATTTCCTTTGCTTTAATTGTATCTGCATAAGAATATTTTATGTCCCCTTTTCTTTCTTCTCTAAAATGCGGCACAAGGTTTTTGTTTACAACCGAGTTTATTGCATCAACTAATTCCAAAACGCTTGTTTGTTTTCCTGTTGCAACATTGAATGTTAAGCCAGGTGCTCTCTGGTTTTTCATTGCAAGAATGTTTGCATCAACAACATCATCTACAAAAATAAAATCCCTGGTCTGCTTTCCATCCCCATAAATAATCGGTTGCATATCATTTACCATTCTTCCAATAAAAGAGCTTATAACTCCAGAATAAGGTGAATTTGGGTCTTGCCTTGGTCCATAAACATTAAAATATCTAAGGCAAATGCAATCAAGCGCCTGGCTTTGCCCGTATTGCTGCGCGGATAATTCATTCATTGCTTTTGAATTTCCATAAGGTGAAACGGGATTTGGCTCCATATCCTCTTTTTTTGGAAGCTGCATATTGCCTCCATATACTGCAGCAGAGCTTGCAAGAACAACTCGTTTTACATTATTTTTAACAGCTCCGTTTAACAGATGGACAGTTCCAGTAATATTTATTTTCCAGCACCGCGCAGGATTTTTTATTGATTCTTCAACTGAAGTCATTGCAGCCTCATGAAATACATAATCTATTCCTTTAAGAGCCTCCCAAACTTGTTCTTTTTCTTGCATATCTCCTTTGATTATTTCCACATTTTTTTTAATCTCTTCAATATTTTCTTCTTTTCCTGTTGAAAAATTATCAAATATTTTTACATTATACCCATCCCTTACTAATCTTTCTGCAATATGTGAGCCTATAAATCCTGCGCCACCTGTCACCAAAACATTTTCCATTTTTCAAAACCTCTAATTTTTTGTTTTTTTATGATCTTCTAAAAACTGCGCGATTCCTTTTTTTGTTAATTCATGCTCAAACATTAAATCAAATACCTTTGGCGGAATTGTTGCAATATGTGCCCCATATTCTGCTGCCCTTTCAACGTGCTCTATTGACCTTACTGATGCAACAATTACCTCTGTTTTAAATCCATACTGCCTATATATTTCCATTATTTCTTTTATAAGTCCAATTCCATTTTTTCCAATATCATCTAGCCTTCCAACAAAAGGAGATACGTATGTTGCCCCTGCTTTTGCAACCAAAATTGCCTGGGATGCACTAAATACCAAAGTTACATTGGTTTTAATTCCTTTTTTTGAAAGTTCTTTAACTGCCATTAGCCCTTCTGCTGTCATCGGTACTTTTATAACAGGGTTTTTTATCCATTTTTTGAATTCTTCTGCTTCTTTTATCATTTCTTCTGCAGTCAAGCCGATTCCTTCAACACTGATAGGCCCTGCAACTATTTCTCCAATTTCTTTTATAACTTCTTTATGGTTTCTCCCGCTTTTCATTATTATTGTTGGATTTGTAGTGATTCCATCAACAAGCCCAAGCTGCGCATATTTTTTTATAGAAGAAATATCGGCGCTATCTAGAAAAAATTTCATAATTTGGCACCCTTATTCATGAATATTTCCATTTTTTTTCTATCTCCTTTCATCATTTCTGGGATCGGAAATGTTTCATTATTTTCATTTTCAATAATTTTTAAAGGGTCAAATTCCATTTTTTTTCCATTATTTTTAAAATTAATTTTTAAATTTTCCTTATCCATAACTACACCAAATCCATTTCCTATTATAACTTATTTAATCTTTTGTTTTAGGCCTTATTTTATTTTTTTAATTCTTCTAAAACAATTTTTTTTATTCCGTTTGCATCAAGCTTATATTTTTTTAATAATTCATATGATTCTCCTGATTCGCAAAAACTATCATAAATCCCATGTCTTTTTAATTTAACCCCAAGCCCAGTATCAGTTAAAACTTCAGAAATTGCGCTCCCAAGTCCGCCTATAATTTGATGTTCTTCAACGCTTATAATAAGCTTTGTTTTTTTTGCGCAGTCAATTATAGTTTTTTTGTCAATTGGTTTTATTGTATGGCAATCGACAACACCAACAGAATACCCCTCTTTTTCAAGCTCGCTTGCAGCCTTTAATGATTCATAAACAGTGACTCCGCAAGCAATAATATATGCATCTTTGCCTTCTTTATATATATTTGCCTTTCCTATTTCAAAAGGAGTGTTTTCAGTAGTAAATATTGGTATTTTTTCTCTTGCAGTTCTCATATAAGCAGGTTTTTCCCTTTTGATTAATTCTATTGTTGCTTTTTTTGCCTGATTGAAATCACATGGGCATAAAACAACTATATTTGGAAGAACCCTTGTGATTGCAATATCTTCAAGTGCCTGGTGGGATGCCCCGTCAGGCCCTACTGTTAATCCAGTATGCGAGCCATGTATTATTACAGGAACATCATTGTAACAAATTGAAACTCTTATCTGATCCCAGTTTCTTCCAGGTGAAAATACTCCATATGCAGATATCACCGCTATTTTTCCAGACGCAGCAATTCCTGCGGCAACTCCTGCCATGTTCTGTTCAGAAACTCCTACCTGCACAAATCGCTGAGGGAATTCTTTTGCAAATAAATGTGTTCGTGTGGATTCTGAAACATCTGCGGTTAAAACCCATAAATTTGGGTTTAATTTTCCCATTTCCAGTAATCCTATACCAAAGCCATCTCTTGTGGGTTTTTTTTCTAAATTTCCAAACAAATCTTTTTGTAAATTCATATCTTTATTCATAAGCATCACCCATCTGTTTCTGCCTCAATCAATTGCTTTTTATGCTCAAGCATTCTCAAAGCTTCTTCCATTTGTTCTTTACCTGGAGATTTTCCGTGCCATTCAACCATATATTCCATAAATTGTATTCCTTTTCCAGGAACGGTTTTTGCAAGTATTATAGTTGGCTTATGAGGGACTTTTTTTGCCTCTTCGATTGCATTAATTAGTCCTGGGATATAATGTCCATCTGCTTCTATTACATTCCAACCAAATGCTTTATATTTATCTGCCAAAGGCTCAAGTGGCAAAACCTCATGGGTTGTTCCATCTATTTGTATATTGTTTAAATCCATAATTGCAATTAAATTTCCAAGCTTATATTTGGATGCTAAAAGAGCTGCTTCCCAACTTTGACCTTCATTTTGCTCGCCATCAGAAACAATGCAATAGATCCTATTCATTTGGTGCTCTGTTTTTGCAACAATTGCCATTCCAACTGCTTGTGATAAACCCTGCCCTAATGGACCTGAGGAGTTTTCAATTCCAGGAAGCGTTCCTCGATGGGGGTGGCCTTGCAATTTTGAGCCAAGTTTTCTTAGGCTTATCAAATCTTCTTTTGGAAAATAGCCAGAGTGTGCAAGTGCTGCATATAAAACAGGGCATACATGTCCATTTGATAAAACCAGTCTATCCCTTTTTTTCCATTCCGGATTTTGTGGATCATGTGTCATTTCATTAAAATACAAGACAGTCAATATATCTGCAAGCCCCAAAGAGCCTGCTGAATGCCCAGATTTTGCCTCATAGAGCATTTTTATTACATCCTGTCTTATAGAATTTGCAATCAATTTCAATTTTTTAATATCTTCTATTTTTTCTGCAACCATATTTTTGCACCCTCATTTGCATTTTCTTTTAGTTTTTCTATTGCTTCTTTAATATTTGAAGAAGAGTATATCGCGCTGCATGATACAAATTTATCAGCGCCTGCTGTTGCAGCACGCTTAATTGTTTCAAAATTTATCCCGCCATCTACTTCGATTTCAATTTTTGGGTATTTTTCTTTTAAATATCTTATTTTCTCTTCCATAGATTCAATATATTTTTGATGTGAATATCCTGGGACAACACACATTACAAGAATCCTTTGGGCATCTTTTGCATACTGCTCTATTTTATTTATCGGAGTGCTTGGATTTAATGCAATGCATATTCTTCCACCAGATTTTTTCACTGCATTTTTTATTTTTTGCCAATCATTTCCTATAGTTTCAATGTGTATTTGATGCAGATGGTTTCCTTTGGTTTTTTCAATCCATTTTGCAGGATCTTCAACCATCCAGTGAAATTCATATAAAATTCCTTTAGGAAGTTCATCTATTTCCTCAGGTCTTGTTGTATAATTAGGGACAAATTTATTATCCATTACATCTATATGGATTTCTTTTACATATTTTTTTACCTTATTTATATTATCAATAAATTCTTCTTTGGTTTTTACTAGGATTGCCGGAATGATTTCCAAGTTTAACCGCTCAGTAGAATACTCTCCCATAAAAACCAGGCAATTTAACTATTGAACAAAAGAATTTTTAAAAACTCGTATGAAAAGTTTTCTAATCGAAATATAAAATTTTATATATTTTCTTTCTAATAATATTAGATGATTGTCTAATTTACCTCTATAAATCCAAAAGCCACTTCCAAACCGGTTTTACAATTATTTTTTTCCCATTTTTTTCAATTTCTTCTTCCTGTTCGTATGTAAGAAGTATCACTTCTTTACGCTTTTTAGTAATACTTAATGATTGCCGAGATATTTTGCCTCTAAAATTCCTCTTGCAAGTTTTATATACTTCTCCGGAACCTTTATTTTCTTAAGTCCTGCCTCTAAAACCTCAATCTCATCTTCTCCAAAAGACCTTAAGGCTAGTAAAGAAAAGAAATATATCGCGCAAGATAACCCAAACAAAATCCCAAATACTGCCAATTTAACCATTTTCTGTGCAATCTCATCTGTCATCTGCCCTTGCGAAGCCCCGATTTGTATAAGAGGAATATATTCATTTAATCCAATAATTATATAATCTTTAATTAAAAATAATACTAAAAATCCAATAATTCCTGCAATTATAAGTTTATATACCCCTTTTGGAAATACAAATCCAAATATTTTCTTTGAATAATACCAAATCATTAAGCTAAATATAATAAATGAAAGTAAGGATGCGAATGCAGCCCCGTTCATCCCCCATAAAGGTATGAATATAAAATTAAGAATTATATTTGCAATTGCAGCAACCCCTGCTGATTTTATTTCCACATCTAATTTTCTCATTGCAGCAAGAGTTGTAGAAAGAATAGCAAAAATAGACCTTATAAATAATCCAATTGTAAATAAAATTAATACTACATTTCCTGAGATATAATTCGCTCCATAAAATATACTAATTAAATTCTGTGCAAATAAAATCATTATTGCAACTATTGGAATTATTGTAATTATACTCCATTTTATCGTAATACTAATAGTTTCCCTTATTTTTTCCATTTCGTCTTTTCCAAAATACTCTGAAACCAAAGGAAAAAACACTGCCCCAATTGCTGTTGGAAATATTAGAATTAAATTTGCAAGCCCTAATGCTATGGTATATATAGCAATTTGGGCTAGAGAATCTGGCATTAAATAGCTAATCATTATTTTATCAGTATACTGCATTATAGCCCATAAAAGAGAAATTAATGTAATTATAATTCCAAAATTAATTACTTCTTTTCCCAAATCTATATTTTCTTTTAATGTAAATGCCTTTTCATTACCGGGCCATTGCTTAATTTCTTTATACGCCCAATATGCTCCAATTGGAAGAATTAAAATAAAAGAAATAAGAAAACCAAAAGATAATGATATTTCATTAAACCCAATTAGATAAAATGCAATTAATGTAATTATTAGTTTTGCCCCATTTTGTATTACATCTATTATTTGACATTCAAATATTTTTTTTCTTCCAGAAAGAATTCCCCGGCTTACATCATCTATTTCCTTTATTAATATCCATATGGACATTAGCTCTAAAATGGGCTTAATTGCTGACTCATTTAAAAATTCTGCAATATTTCCTGCAAGTAAAAATACTGCGATGGTAAAAATGAAGGTTAATACCCCTCCTCCAAAATAGCTTAATTTTACAAGATTTTTTAATTTTGCAAATTCTTTTCTCCCATATAAATAAGGAACATATCTCCCAAGGGAATATATTAGGCCAAGGTCAGTAAAGATATAAAAAATTCCAAGCACTGCCAAAACAAGATAAAATGCTCCCACTTGTTCTGGTGTTAATAAACGCGCAATAATTACTAAATATAAAAAAGAGATAAATTTAGTGAGTATTTGGCTTGTAAAAGCCCAAAATGAGGTTTTTGCGATGAGAGAGTTTTGTTTCATCATAATCCTTTTTATTTAGTAATTATATAATTTATAATTTATTTTTTAATTTTACATAGTTATCCTTTTATAGATTACTATTTATTATTGTCAATTATGTTAATTAAATTTTTGGAGTTGATTTAATGGATAAACCTAAAATTATAGTACCAGCTGCGAAAATATATTTTCCCGAAGAGGATAAAAAAGAAATACTTGAAAAAATAAATGAAGTGCTTACTACCGGGCAATTAACATTAGGTAAATATGGAAAAGAATTTGAGCAGAAATTTGCTGAATATACTGGTGTGAAATACGCAGTAGCAGTCAATGGCGGTACAGCTGCGCTCGAGGTTATGCTTCGCGCACATAAAATTCAGGGTTGTGAGGTCATATTACCTACAAATACTTTTTTTGCAACTCCTGCAGCAGTATTGCATTCTGGTGGAAAGGTAAAATTTGCAGATATTAGTGCTGATTTTTGTTTAGATCCTAACGATTTGAATGAAAGGATAACTTCAAATACGAAAGTAGTTATTGTAGTACACATCGGAGGAATTGTTTCTCCAAATTTAAAAGCAATTAAAGAAATTTGCGAAGATAATAATATTACTCTTTTTGAGGATGCTGCGCATGCACACGGAAGCGCCCTGAATGGAAAAAAAGCAGGAAGTTTTGGAATAGCAGGAGCATTTTCGTTTTATCCAACAAAGGTAATGACTAGTGGAGAAGGTGGAATGGTTACAACTGATAATGAAAAAATTTATCAACGTGCTTTAGTGTTAAGAGATCAAGGTAAGCCTTCTTTTTCAAGTAGTACTCATGTGGATATGGGCTATAATTGGAGAATGAGCGAAGTAAATGCAATACTTGGTATTTATCAACTTGCAAGGTTGGATGAATTGATTGCAGCGCGTACGTTGGCAGCAAGAATCTATGATAAAGAATTTGATAAAATTGATGGAATCAATGTAATTAAATTACCGGAAAGTGTTAAACAAAATTACTATAAATACTGTGCATTACTTGATCACGGGATAGATAAGCAGAATTTCAAAAAAACCCTAAAAGAAGAGTATGGTGTTGGATTTAGCGGAGAAGTTTATGATGTTCCTTGCCATCTCCAGCCAATATTTAAGGATTTATTTGGCTTTAAAGGAGGAGAATTCCCGGTCGCAGAAGATCTTTGCAGCAGGCAAGTCTGCGCGCCCGTATTTGGAGTTATAACCAAAGAACAGGCACAACATGTTGTATCAAGCGTAAAG
>CAZLIX010000017.1:10090-14734 GCA_964559795.1 Microcaldota archaeon | reverse complement strand
ACTTTTCTGGCTCTTTTATACAAAAAATTAGCAAACCATACTAAAGCCTGGATCGGGTGAGGCATCACATCCATCAATTTGGTTTTTGTATTGCTTTTTAATTGGGCTCCGTTAATTTTTTTAAAGACAAATTCAATATTTTTGGTTTTTGCCCAATCGGATAAAATTGTTTCGATTAGAGCATCATCAGAAAAAAGTGTAATTTTTTTTGGTTTTTTTTCTTCATATAAATATTCAATCATGAGCAACTTAAAAACCGTGTACATTTTTGGTGATTTAAAAAAAGATTTTTCAGCAATGAGTGATGGCCACCAAAAAGAAAAATCTTCAAGAACGAAATACTCTTTAATAGAGCCACCTTCTACTTTTTTTTCTGCAAAAGATGAGACCCATTGTAGATAATTTTTTTTAAGTTTTTCAAGATTTTTTTCCATTTCGCGTGGCAATGAAATTTCATTTTCAATCATATAATCGTAAATGTTCAGATTAGACACCTTTTTTTGGTTTTTGGATTATGCAGATAATTGTATCGCAAAGCCATTTATCCTTAAGGTCTTGTTGATATTTATTAATCAATTCGTCAGAAAAGATATTAGAAAAATGATTCTGTCCTCCTGGCTTTCCTTCAAGCATCCATATTATATGATTTGATAGATCATATCGCTGTTCCGGAATCAATTTGTATTTGCAATTTAATTTATCCAATAAAAAGCTTAGAGAAGTTGGACTAAAATACCAGTGATGTGCTACAGACCAATAAAATTTCCCAAAAGAAGGTATTTTGTAAACGCTTAAGAGCGGATCATTTACACATGGGATTTCAAATATTATTTTTCCACCTGGATTTAGCATTTCAAGTTGGCTTCTTAAAAATTCTTCTGGATCCCGTATATGCTCTAAAACAAAAAAATGAGTGATAATATCAAATAATTTGATTTCTGCTTTCTTCAAATCATCTAAGGATTGATAAACTGGGTATCCTTTTAATTTTAAATATTCAAGGAAAATATTTGATGGTTCTATTCCCACTGTTTTAATCCCGTTTTTTTTAAAATGATCGAGCATAAAACCAGAGGAACATCCAATTTCTAAAAGGCGCGAATTATTTTGAATTTCTTTTCTCAGGTATTTCCATCTTCTTCTAACTGTTTCTTCATTGGCTTTTATATGTTTTTCCGGTTGATTCCAGTTGGTTTTTCCACCAGACCTGCTAAACATAAATTTCTCAAATTCTTCCCTGTAAAATTTTTCTTCATCCTGTTTTTCAAGAGAGGGGTATAAATAAACTGCATCACAAACGGAACATTTCCAGAATTTATGCTCTTTCAAGCCGCCATAGACATAATCACCGATTATTTTTTGATTGTTTGGACCTGAATTGCATAATCGGCATTTTGGAACACTCATTTTATCCCTCTTGATATGAAATGTATTACTTCTTATGCATTTTTTAAGATTCTTATTAGGTTTAAAAAAATACAAAAAATTTAAAGAGGTAATATTTCTTCTATTTATTTACAATTTTTATAATCCATTGGCCCAGATTATCATTTTTTTTAATCCATTATCCAATGAAATTTTAGGATTAAACCCAAATTTTTTATTTGCCTTGGATATATCTGCATAAATTCCTTTTATATCTCCAGGGGTATTGCCCAGGCATTCGCAGGTTATCGTATACGGCAAAGTACTTTTTATAAATTTTACTATTTTTCCAACTGAAGTTTTATGCCCTGTACCTATATTAAAAACATCATTATACGTCCTTTCATCTTGGATGCATTGTTCAAATATATCAACTACATCATCAATATATATAAAATCTCTATACCGATCTAAACTGCCCTTTATGGCGATATGCTTATTTTTAATTGCCTGTGCTAGAAATATACTTATCATGCCTTGGCGAAGATTATCCATATTCTGATTTGGGCCATAAACATTAAACAAGCGCAGGGCAGTTGTATTTATTCCATACTGCTGAAAGATTCTAAGATAATGCTCGCTGGCAAGCTTGCCTACTGCATAAAAGGATTTTGGATTGCATATGGCATTTTCATTTGTTGCCTTATCGGGTTGATCTCCATAAACTGACATTGAACTTGCATATATTATACGTTTACAGCCTGTTTCCAATGCAAACTTGAGCAACAGCAATGTTGATTGGGTATTGCTTTGCAAATCATAAACTGGGTCATCAAAACTTATTTCTCCTGAACTTTGACCTGCGATATGCAATATGGCATCAAACTTTCTTTTATTTAATTTAGAGTATACTAACTTATCCTGGCAATTTCCATTAATAAAATTAACTTTTTCTGGTATATTTTTTAAGTTTCCAGTTGAAAGATTGTCAATAGTAGTTACTTCATGTCCTTTTTGAATTAGTCTTTTTGCCACTGCAGAGCCTATAAAACCCGCAGCGCCAGTAACTAGATAATTAGCCATCAAATCACTTAATTTAATATTGTCCTTTATAATAAAACAATCCTACACATATTTAATTATTTACTTTTAAGTTTGAATATGCTAAAAGCAGTTATTTTTGATATTGATGATACATTATATGAGTTTTCCCCAGTACATACCATAGCACTCAAAAAAGCACATAAAAAGTATGGAAAATATGAGAAAATTCCATTTAAAATTTTTAAAAAGGAATTTGATTTCAGTTGGAATTTAACTAAAATGAATTTAAAAGAGACGGCTTCTGGTTCAAATAGAATATTGATCTTTCAAAACCTGGTAGAGAGAAGACTAAAAAGATTTGATAACAATTTAGTATTATCTCTTTACAAACAATATTGGAAATCATTTTTTAGAAATATGATGATATATAACGGAGTTATACCTCTTTTTAAATTACTTAGAAAAAATAAAATAAAAATAGCACTACTTTCTGACCTCACCACCCTAACCCAATTAAAAAAAATAAAAAAATTAAAAATATCTAGTTTTGTGGACATTTTTATTGGTGCAGAAGAATGCGGAAAAAATAAACCTTCCAAAAAAATATTCAAACTTGCGCTAAAAAAACTATCAGTAAAAACTAATGAAATTTTAATGGTTGGGGATAATGCATCTAAGGATATTCTAGGCGCAAAAAAATTTAATATAAAAACGATCCAACTGGTTAAAGGGATTTTTTCAAAAAAAATGGATGGAAATTTAAAGGCACATTATTATGCAATGAATTTTTCAGAAATTGAAAAAATAATAAAAAAGTATATCAATATTTTTTCCTAAGAGAATCTTTCTTTATAAGCAAATTTACTAGTTTTAATTGTTCTTTTGTATCAACTGATTGAGTATTCTCATTAATTATAATTCCTTTTATTTTGTATCCACGCTCTAATGCACGCAATAATTCAACAAATTCTATTTTTTCAAGCGGCGTTTGTTCCCATTTAGAAAATTCAAGTAAAAAATTCTTTCTAAAAGCATAAATACAATATTGTTTTAAAACAGAGTTATGTTTTGTTCTTAGGGTTGATGGAATATCACTCCTTGAAAAATACATAATGTCCCCTTTAAGATTTAAAACTAATTTAACTTCATCTTTATCATTTAACTGATCACTTAAACATGCAAGACAAGTTAATTGTAAATTTGGGTCATCTAGTAGAGGCTGTATTGCTTTTTCTATATGCTCTGGAAGAAGCAATGGCTCATCCCCTTGTATATTAACTACAATATCACAATCTATATTTTTTGCAGCTTCTGCAATTCTATCTGTTCCAGTTTTATGCTCTTTTGAAGTCATTATTGCTTTCCCGTTGTTTTTTGTTATAACATCATAGATTTCTTTATTGCAGGTAGCAACGTATACTTCATTTAATTTCTTACAAAAAAGCGCTCTTTTGTAAACATGCAATATCATAGGCAAACCGTCTATATCCAAAAGTGGTTTTTCAGGCAGCCGGGTAGATTCAAGCCTTGAAGGAATTATCCCTATTATTTTCATTTGAAGCCCTCCATTTTTACATAAAAATCAGCGTATGAGGTAGGGGTTATAATAACAAATGGATCCATATGATGTTTTAATTGATAATTATGTATATCAGTTAAATGTCTTTTACAAATATTGTGAACTGAATCTGAACCAATTTTTTTTTCAATTTCTTTTTCATCATAGAAATGTATTGCATTACCATCGACCAATTTATAGCCATCCAATCCGGCAACATAAATTTTTCTTGCACCCATAACTATTGCAACTGCAATTAAAAGAATTGACACAGTTGCACAATTAGTTTGGATAATTCCATTATTTATATCAAATTTAGAATTTGGATCATCGATATATTGGATTAATTCATAGTCACGCTTGGTGTATTGCTTTATTACTTCTGGGGGGATGTATGGGCTGATTAATAATTTGGATTTTTTATTTGCAAAATCAACATACCTAATAAATCTTTTGAGATTGCAAAATGCGTGATAATCTGGAAGAACAAGGCCTTCAAGATAATTAGCTCCAAGAACAATCAAATTATTATTTTTTGCAAATGAACGAATTTGTGTAACATATTTTTTAAGAGAAGCCCCTTGTGCCAATATTAAAAAATCCTTTCCTTTATGACGATTAATGTATTGAGGATCTTCTAAAATTACACTGTTTTGTTTTGATGGAGAAATTATTTT
>CAZLIX010000017.1:0-10080 GCA_964559795.1 Microcaldota archaeon | reverse complement strand
TATTTTAGATATGGTATTTTCTTTTTGTTTGCCTAAATCTGCTATTGCCCGCTCAAGAATGTTCTTATCATATTCTACTGGATTAAGTTTGCTTACATTCATTAGTATGGGCCAACTTTCTCTCATGTTAAATTGATATTCTTTCAAAAGCTTTGAAGCAAATGTAGGATGACATCCAAGCATGCCTGAAATAACATATTGAAGATTATAACCCCATTTTAATTCTTTTTTAAGTTCTATAAACTCATCCTCTATTAATTCGATCAAAGGAACTAAGTTTACATCCTCACTTTCATGATGGTTTATATATGAAAGGATCACTTCTAATGGGACATTTCCTGCGCCTCTTCCGATGCCGTATATAGTAGCATCAATAATAGAAGCTCCTGCATTAACAGCACTTAATGTATTTGCAAACGCAAGTTCCAGATTATTATGGGCATGAAAACCAATTCTTTTTCCAGTTCCATCCTTAAACATTTTTACTAGTTCGCAAACTCTATCTGGAAAAAGAGATCCAAAACTATCTGATACAACTACGTTTTCAATTCGAGAGCGAGATATTAAAGAGATAATTTCTTTCAATTCTTCTTTTGAATATTTTACAATTGCCATTAGATTAAGGCTTACTTCATACCCTTTGTCCATTACTTCTTCCCCTAGTTTAATAGAATCTTTAATATAGCCAGGGTAAAATGCCAACCTTACAAAATCGATTATACTTTCATCTTTGTCTATGAAATTTTCTATACCTATTTTTCCTATATCCCCCATTACTGCAATCTTAGTATGATAGCCTGGAGAAACTATAGAGCGTATATCCTCTTCATTTGAAAATCTCCACAACCCAGTATCAGATGGAAAAATGCCTTTTTTGGTTACATAACCAACTTCAATATAATCTAGGCCCAATTCAGATACAGTTGAAAAAACCCTTGAAGCAAAATCCTTTGAGAAATTCCATTTGTTTAAATGACCTCCATCACGTAAAGTACAATCTAGGATTTTTATTCCTGTAAATAAATTACTCTTCGCCATAATAATTGAACTAAAACAGGAACTAATTAAAAAGATTGTGTTCTTTTATCGGTTAGGTTCTTCAAAAAATCTACTGCTCTTTTAGTACTACTCATGTCATCTAAATAAGTTCCATATTCTTTAAGAAAATCATGATTTTTAAGATCTATTTTATAATTCTTTACGGATCCATTTTTAAGAAATTCATCTAACTGATTAGTAAAAAGATCTAAGTCTTCTGAAAAATAAACTCTTCTCTTTAAAAGTTTTTTTGCATTTTCATCAATTTTAAAATGCCCTCCAAAAACAAATATGGGCTTATTTGAGGTTAATGATTGTAAAAGAGTAGTGGACGGCCAATCAATAATTATTAAATCAGTATTAGGTATGAGCTCTGAAAAAGTTGGTTTTGTTCTTATAAAATTTAAGTTCTTGTATTGCATATTTGACGAATAAGCTACCAAAGGGGTTTGTTTATAATTTATATTATCATGAATTTTTATAGTATGGTTTTGACTCTTATTTTTTCCTAAAACATCTGCTATTTTTTTCTGGGTTAGCCAAAAGAGATTATCAGAAAAAAATGGCGGCATTGCAACATATAAATTATTTTGATAAAAATTAGTTGTTACGTATAGTGATTTTTCAATTTTTGATTTAGCTTTTTGGGATAGTTTAATTATTTTACCCAATTCATCTAAATGTGCAGATCCAATGGGTATAATTTTTGTCTTTTTTCCAGTTTCGTTATCATATTTTCTTTTTACTCCTTCTCCAAAAACAAACAGATTATCAACTTCATACATATCATTATAAGGCATCATGGGCTGATTCATATAACCATACGCTCCATGTTGCCAATTAATAACTGGAATACCACAATTATGTGCTGCCACGGCAGCACATTTTGAAATTGGTGTAGAGAGCACAGAAAATAGAATGGCTTTTGTTCCAGATTTTTTTATTAATTTTTTAGTTTTTGAATAAGTATTAACACAAATTAAAGGTGCTTTTTGAATGAAATATTTGAGTTTTGGTTCTATAACCGGAAAAAAATCTATATTTTCAAAAATAAAATGACTGCGAAATTTTGGATCTAATTTAATCTTCTCCCATAATCCATCCAATAATTCATCTTTTTCCAATTCATTTTCCCAGTAAGCAGGATCATCTGAAACTCTAATTATTGGGCCAAGTGATTCTTTTCCAAAGGTAGCACTACATATATCCCAATTATAACCTCCGCCAAAAATAATCATGGGAATATTTGCATTTGTAAAAAAACTTTTCAAACCTTCTTTTTTTATTTTTGATGCTAAATCAAAAAGCGCAGGGTTATTTTTTAGAAAAAAATTAATCTTATTCGCAAATGATACTTTAGAATAAGATTTTTTAGATATGAATGGTTCTGGATAAGGCAATAAATCAACATTTATAGATGAATTTAATTGAAGTAATTTAGAATAAATTGACTCATAATTGCTAAATAAGATATGATTTTCCGTTTCTGAAAAGTTATCATTATATGCAATAATTAATTCTGGTTTTTTATATTTAATAATCTGCATAAGCTGATATAATTTAATTGTTACTGAATCATAGAGTATTTTAATATAATAAAAACTAAAAAAAGCAGGAGTAATATTATATTCTTTAACAATCGGATAATATTCTAATATATATTTATCCATTAATTTGCAGATATCTTCAGTTTTTTTATAATTAGAAATGCCTAATTCATAAAGTTTGAAATTATCATAAAAATCATCTGGAAATTCATAATTTATTTTGTTTTTGTCTAATTCATACATTGCAAATGGAGAAAGAGCGATAATTTCAAAATTTTTAGCATCATTATTTATTATAAAATTTCTTACCTGAATTTCATCTTCCAAAAAAACCAATTTTTTAGGCATTGTTATTCACTTTTTTTAAGGACAAAAAAATGGAATCCGCCTTCATCAGTTTTATCAATATCCATTTTATACAAAGGATCAAGCAAGTCATGCAATGTATCCACCCATTCTGATTTGATTGATCTTCTATCTTCTATAGATAATTTGTTTGCCATTTTTGTTAATGGAGAAGAGATGGGCCTTAAGCCAACATCCCAAAATTCAAGTGTACGCCTTGAAAGATAGGTGCGATGATTAGAAATTTCAAAACCAGTCTTATTTGCAATTTTTAAAAACTCGTCTTTTGAAGAAGACCAATGGATTGATTCTGCTCTACCTCGATTTAATTTTTTCAATAAAAGTTTTAATAGCTCGGAGGGTTCATTTTTCCAGATATAGCTCCTGCAATAGTCATAAAACTTTTTATCCGGGATGCACAAAAGGACTTTTCCATCAGGTTGAAGTACGCGGTTAAACTCTGTAAGGATTTGTTTTGGATTATCAAGCCAGTAAATGATATTTGAGAAAATCGTTTTCAATTGTGAATTCTCAAAAGGAAGTCTTTTGTTTGCGTCATATTCTATTAAATTCTCATAAAAATTAAGGGTCTTTGCTTTTTCAAGAAGGTTTTTTTTATGATCAAGACCGTATGTAAACTTGTATTCTGGTTTTTTTTCGATTTTATCTGCAGCACTTGTTCCATAATTATTGTATATGTCTTTATTTTGCCAAAACCCATCAACATTAGCATCGATATGCCAGTCGTAATCTAATGAAAAATTGCCGCCTGCAGTTATGAAACTAAAAATACCGTTAGAACATCCTAAATCTAATGAAGGAGACTCTATCTTATATTTTGAAATTACATTAGAGGCTATTGCATCCCAAAGAGCGCTTTCAGGCCTGAGCCACCATGCATTCAAATGATTTTTAAGAAAGTTAGTCATAACAAAATCACTCTAAAACATCCCAAAATAAAACATCATCTTCTATGATATCTTTTTTTGCTTTTTTTCCGATAACTTCATCTAAAAATTTTGGCTCTATTCCTCCACCTGGTCTTTTTATTGAGATCATGTCGGCAGTTATTACTTCTCCTTTTTTAATTATTTTATTTGAAACAATACTTCTCCTTCCAAAGTCGCGCATTTTTTTTTCAGATTCAGTTGGTTTTTTTTCACTGCTACCTAGTATTTTTTCTGTAATTCTTACTGAATGCACCAAATCCGCCAATTCTTTATAATCAGCTGATATTTCATGATCATAACCTGGGCGAGAATTGTCAAAAGTAAAATGCTTTTCAAGAACTTTTGCGCCAAGTGCAACTGCAGCAACAAAAACTTCTTTTGTTTCTGGCATTTTTGTATGGTCAGAATATCCAATAATATAATCTGGAAATTCCTTAGTAAGAGATTTGATCATATTCAGGTGTACATTATCCAATTTATTTGGATAATTACTAATGCAGTGTAAAAGTATTATTTGTTTATTTCCGGTTTTTTCAATTGCAGCGATTGATTCTTTTATTTCACTAATAGTTGATGCGCCTGTAGAAATAATTATTGGTTTTCCTTTTTTTGCTATATATCTTAATAGAGGAATATGTGTAAGGTCCATTGAACTTATTTTATAAAAATTAATTCCCAATTTTTCAAGCATCTCCACAGAATCCTCATCATATGGAGTTGAGAAGAAAAGAATGCCTTCTTTATCTGCTATTTTTTTGAGTTCTTTATACTGTTCAAAACTTGGTTGAAACATTGCCTTAAACTCTTCAAATTGAGTTTCACCTGGGCATCCTTCTATATCCCAAAATTTGGGTGCATTTTTAGTAACTAATTTTTCTGGGTTAAACGTTTGAAGTTTTATTGCATCTGCCCCTGCTTTTGCTGCCTCCCGTATCATTTCTTTTGCCCGTTCAAAATCATTTTCAAAATTACATCCAATTTCTGCGATAATGAATACTTTATTTCCGATTTGTTTATTACCTATACTTATCATATTACTTACCTTTGATTAGATATTATTTTCAAGCTTTCTTCTCCATGATTAAATAATAGATCTATTACTGACATATTTTCACAAAAACCCTTATATAACTGATTATAGGTAGGGTGGGAAAAATTATGGAACTCTAATTTTATATTATTCTGTTTCCATAAATCTGCATTTAAGTAATCGTTTCCGCTTGGACCGGATAGATATTCATCAGCCCCAAGCTCTTTGCAGATATTTAATATTAACTCTTCTTTTTTTCCTTTGGCTTTTAACATGGATGATTTTACTATTTTTGCTTTAATTTTTAAGGATTTTAGCAAAAATTCAAATGATTCGTTTATAATGTCAAATAGATATTCCTGCCTATTTGAATAAAATTTTTCAAAAAAATCTGAGTAATTTAAAAAATATTTTGCATCCTTATAAGAATAATACATGCTTTTCCAGTGTTGTTCTTGCCATTTTAAAGAATTATTTACCCTAACTTCATTTATAAGCTGGCCAAAAGAGCCTTTTGACAAAACAGGAACTGTTAGCCATATGCAACCATTTTTTGTTTTTATTTTATTTCTATTTATATAATAATTTTTTGAGTATGCAACATTATCTAATAATACAAAAATATCTGATTGATTTATCCTGTCAAAAAGGCCAAGCCAAGGTAAGTACATCGGTTGGTGAATAGATACTTTCATTATATTTATACCTCTTAATTTTTATTATTATAAAGCTCTGATAATTTGCGGCAAGCAACTTCCATCTCTATGGCGCTATTATAATTTTTAACTTTTGAAAGCTCAACTAGCCAATTTATTTTTGGATCAATTGAATTTACTAACTCTGAAAAATTTATATCTGCATCTCCTATCTGCATTCCTTCTTCAAGGACGTATTTATCATCAAAATTTCCATTCTTATATAAGTAAGCATCATTAAAATGACAATAGAAAAGTTTTGGTAATGCTGCTTTTAAGAAATCTGGAACTGTAAGAGGATTAGTTTTTTTAAGATCATCATCGGTAATATCAGAAAATCTTTCCTCATGTTTTCCACTTTTCTTCATATAATTATAAATATTGCAGGTTATTGCTGCATGCGCAGTATCAAAGCATATTCCTAAATTATAGATATCTTTGGTTGCTTTAATAAAATCTTTCATTTCCCATGGAAAGAAATGATTTAATGGGTTAGTTAAATAAGTTTTCTTTACTAAATATTTCAAATAAGCATGCTCAGGTGCAATTAACAAAAATGGGCCCACGTTTTCCATACAAAAAGTAATATCTGGATTATCTTTTGCCAATGAGATCATTTCTTCATTAAATTTTTGTGTGGCCTCTTTTCTTGAAGTTGTCACTATATCATATAAACGATGTATAACTACTTTTTTTGAATTTATTTCTCTAGCGAATTTAACACTAATTTTTGGATCAAGCAAACATTGTGCATGCATAATAAAATCAGCTTCTTCTGAAAGGCTATTGCAATTTTCAACGCCTTTTTTCCAGAACTCAGGATTTAATAAGTCTACAATGTGAAGTTCGATTTGTGCTTTTTTAGAAAGACTTATTCCTTCTTCGTATAATCGATTTAAACGTTCTATCTTATCTTGTAATTGGCTTAAATAAAAAGGAGATGCCTTCATGCAAAAATTAATTTTGTTTTTCATATATTTTCCTCTATTGTTGAAATTTAATCGATAAGTTCTCTATAAAGCATAAATGCTTCAGCAGCTTTATACCCTGCAGTGATGCCTCGGTATTGTGCTAAAATTTTTATTGCTTCCAATGAACGTGGGTGGGGAAATTGTCCAAGCTCTTCGTGATAGATTTTCATAGCATCTAATTTTTTGTTTAAAAATGGTTCTATATCCACAAAATAATTAGGCATAAATAGGTATTTTGAAAAAGGCGGTGCCTGTTCTGTTGAAGATGGGATTTCATAGCAAAGTACTTTTTTTGGTTTATGCTTAAGATATGTCCTTACTGCAACAATAGTCGCATTAAAAACGCCTCTATGATCTTGATTTGAATCTCCGCCATGATGAGTATAAACGATATCTGGTTTTATTTCATTATAATAATCCTCAATGGTTTCTATTGTTTTTGTTAAATTTTGTTCTAGAGTTTCATCTTCTAAATCCATAAATTTTACTTCTTTAATTCCGAGTAAAGATGCTACTTGGTTTGCTTGTTTTTTACGATTTTCAAGAACAGAATTATCGTATCTAGGGCCTTTATTAAGTAATCTATTCTTTTTTTCGCGCTCAATCAAAGCAGAACTTTGTTTTCCTATCATAATCTGTACGAATACTTCATCACCAGATGATACATGTTTTGCTATTGTACCCCCAACACCCAGGATTTCATCGTCTGCATGAGCTGCTAAAACAAGTATTTTCATAAAAATCATCTCTCTTGGTTATTATCATCTTTTTTAGGCCTTGCGTCCATTTTTGAAATATCAAGTTCCTGACCCTTATATAAGTTAATAGTCATCTCGCGATCTTTTAATTTTATTTTTTTGGAGTACATGTACATTGGTTCGTAGCACATTGTACATGCCGGATTATCCATGTATTTTTTATTTTTTACATTTTCCCTTATTTTATTAAACTTTTCTCCATGCCAAATCTCATAAAGGCTTTCTTTTGTGACATCACCTATAGTTCCGAATTCTTCGTAATCACTTACGCATTGTATAATCTTGCCATTCCATCCAATTACTAATCTGCGCCATGGTTCAAAACATACATAATTTGGATCGCGCGGCATATCCGTTGGTTTATCAAACCTTTTTTGATCTGCAATAATACTTACCTTATCTGCAAGATTATTCCAAATTTCAAAATATTCATCTGCGTTGTGCTGTATTGCTCCCCAAATCCCCTGTATTCTTATAAGTGGTTTTTTTAATCCTTTTTTATTTCTATATTCTTTCATATATGTAACTTTTTCAACGATGCCTTTGAAAGTTGATGGCCAGCGGATTCTTTCATAAATTTCACCAACGCCATCAATTGAAAAACTTATCCAATCAAGACCTGCATCAACAAGTTTTTCAGTAAGTTCTGGAGTTAATCTTTCTCCATTGGTAAGGAATGCAACGTCTTTAATTCCTTTTTCTTTTGCATATTTAACCATATCAACTATGCGAGGATTTAGCAATGGTTCGCCTCTCCATGAAAGCTTTATAGAATAAACCCCTCTTTGCGCTGCCTCATCAATTATTTTTTTAAAAAGATCAAAATCCATCATTCCGAAAGTAGTGCATTTTGGCAAACGCCTTCGCAGACACATTGGGCATTTCATCTGGCACGCATATGAAGATTCGATTTCAAGATGTGTTGGAAAATTAATTACGTAATTAAATTTAGGAAAAATATGCCATTTTATCCTGTCTATAAATTGATCTAAAATATTTGATCTTGCTAAAAAAAATTTATTTTCTTTATCCTGGTCTGTAATACGATTGTAATCCTTATCTCCATGCGAAGAAAATTTATTTAATATGCCCATGCAAATCACCATTTTTACCTAAAAAATTATCAAATATATTACTTACTTCTCTTTTTTAAAATTTGCTCGACAAGCCAAAAATCGAATTCATCATCAATTTCAGCATTCTGCTCCCTGTCAATTTCCATTTTCTCTATTTTCTTTCCGTATCTGTCCCCTTTTTTTATCAAATCTGCTTTTATAACATAAACATTTCCATCATCATAAAAAAATCCCTTTATATCTTGTCTTCTTAGATTATTTTTTCCATATTCCTTATACTTGCATATAAAACCTGTTGCAAGAGAATCTGATTTCGTATCCAAAAATTGCTTTATGCATTTATCAATTAGATCTTTATCACGTATTGGTGATGTAGCTTGTAAAACTACAATGACATCTGCATTAATTTTAGTTAATACATCTTGAAGAACTGAAAGGGTTGTTGCCTCATCAGTTGCAAGTTCTTTTGGCCTTTCAAGAACTTTTGCACCGTATTTCTTTGCAACTTCTGCAATTTCTTTATCTTCAGTAGAAACGATAAAATCATCAAGTAATTTAGAATTTTTTGCTGTTTCAATTGTCCATGCAATCAAAGGTTTTCCTGCAATTTCTTTTATATTTTTTCTGGGGATTCCCTTGCTTCCTCCCCTTGCAGGAATTATGCCAAGAATTTTCATAAAACACCTTTTAGTGAATTATCTAATTTTTTTTGATTATTTTCACTTATAGAAAGTTCCTGTTTATACCAGTTAATGTATCTGCGCACGCCTTCTTCAAAACTTGTTTTTGGTTCCCACCCAAGTTCTTTTTTTGCAAGCTCTGCAGAAATCTCAGCCCCTGCAAAATCTCCTGGTCTTGCTTCAGTATGTTCTATTTTAATATCCTTACCCATTACTTTTTTTATTGTATCTGCAATTTGCCTTATTGTAACTTTTTCTTTTCCTTCTAGATTATAAATTTTATTTTTTGCAATTGGCTTAAGTGCAAGAACATTGCCTTCTGCTAAATCCTCTACATATACGAATTTTCTAAATTGGGATCCATCACCTGCAATGGTAATCGGCTCATTGTTAAATGCTTTCTTGACAAAAATAGGAACTACTGCGGCTCCTCTTGCTCTTGGACCATATGGTATTCCATATCTAACAATTGTTGTTTCCAATCCATATAGTTTTGAATAACTATGGCAATAGTGCTCTCCTGCAAGTTTTGTTGCAGAATAAAGATGTGTTGGCGCCGGAAGACTTGTTTCCTCATTAACTTTGGATTCTTTGCAATCGCTATATACCCATATAGTACTTGCATAAATAACTCTTTTTATTCTTTCAGAAATCCGTGCTGCCTCTAATACATTTGCAGTTCCTCTAACATTTATAGATTCAGAATAATGCGGATCTTTGAAAACATCTTTTACATCGGCAATTGCAGCAAGATGAAAAATTACATCTATACCGCTCACTGCCATTTTTAACGCTTCAAAATCAAGCAAACTTGCATGATAGAATTCAACATTTGGGGTATTTTTATGATGTGTTGGATAAACCATATCATAAATTCTAACATCAATTCCTTTTGCAAGTAATTTATCAACTACATGCGAACCAATAAATCCACTACCTCCAGTAATTAATGCTTTCATGCTAATACCTCCTTTACGCTTGATACAACAT
>CAZLIX010000016.1:9189-14999 GCA_964559795.1 Microcaldota archaeon | reverse complement strand
TAAAACAATAATATAGCAAAAGTATTTATCATAATCGATGATATAAAAAATAAATTTGAAGGCGCCATAAGATATACTGACCATTATGAATTTACAATAGAGCATAAATTAGTTTATTTTCCTAATATTTGATTAATCATCAATCGGGATATTTATGTCTTCTTTGCAATAATTTATTTCTTGCCCTTGTAAATAATTTCTAATTCTTATTCCGACAATTGATGCAATTCTTAAAAGCATTAATTTAAAGGAATGTCTTGTATCTTTGATTACTCGTATAATTTCTTTTAATGTTCCTGAAATAGTCTGCGCGTTTTTATTTACTTTTCTAAAAAGTTCCATTGTTTTTTTTGGCCCCATTGGAGTATCAACTACTGGGATTTTACGGTTATATCTAAAAAAATTATCTTCAAGCAGAGCATTAGACTCTTTTAATCTCTTAAAATCCGGTGTTCCTGGATAAGGCGCATAGATCTGAAATGTTCCGGTTAAATTGTTTTCTCTAAATATCCTTGCCATTTCTAAAAGACTTTCTTCGTCTTGTTTTGGATGCCCAATAATTGAAGAATTTAATACCATTACTCCGTTTTTTTGTTCTAAAACCTTGGTACCGTTTTTATTTCCCTTCAATTCAATTAATTTAGGATCTTCAAAACCTGTAAGAAAACCAACACACGTCCTTGACATAAGATCCCATATTTCTGGATGTTTTATAAGTTCTTTAGATGAACCTTCCCCTACCCAAAATTTCCTCTTTTTTTCTAAATAACTAAATATTGTTTCTAGATATTCTAATGGATAAACAGAAAGATTTGGATCAACAAAAAGTAACCTACTTTTAACCCTATTTAATTCTTCAATTATCTGCAAGGGATTTCTAATTCTAACTCTTGTATTATCGGGCATTCCACAAAATCCGCATCCATATTTGCATCCTCGCCCAAGCTCTGTAGAATACATAAGCGTGCTTGGTTTATAAGAAGGATCAGGAATAACATAATCGGTTTCTAAATTTACAAAAGGAGCTCTGTAAATCTCGCCTTTTTTTCCAGCCATTGCAGTTATAATAATTGATTGTATGCTGCCTTCACATTCCCCGACAAAAATATTTGCAGAAGGAAACATTTTACTTATTTTTTCAGGAATTAGACTTGGGATTTGACCGCCAATTACCAATGTTTTGAATTTTTTTTCTATAATGCTTCTGTTTTTTACTAAATACCCTAGCGCAATTGGATCATTTATCGATACTAATGCAACTTGTGATTTTAATGCGCCATTTATTTCTCGCCCATTTGAAAGCTCTAATACGTGTGGGACAAAACCGAGACTGTTTATTTGCGTTGTTATTATTCTCTCAGTTATATCAACGCCTTTGTATGTAATCCAATTTGCGATATTTGACGGAGTAAATGGATTTTTCCCGCTGGTGATTTTTTTTCTTATTAATACCGCTATTGGTTCTTGATTATAAATTCTCATCATAAAATCCAATAGTAAATGTGTTAGAAAGTATTTAAAAATATATTTAATTTTCCCCAAAATCAACTGCTTCATAAAAGAAAAATCTCATCCCTGGTTTTTTCCAATCATCCGGCATTAATCCTGCTTTCATGCATAATTCAGATAAAAAATCCTCTTTTGTTTTTATCTCATCCCAGACAACAGGAAGAAATGTTGCCCTACTCCAACCTTTTTGTATGATAAGACCGTGTTTTTTTGGAATTAATTTTTTTAATAAATCATTATAATCCTTAACTTCAACTTCATAAGGTTTTGTTAAAATTGAGATACTTATTTTAATATTTTTTAAATCCTCAAAAGTTATAGGTTTAAACCTTGGATCTTCAAATGCAGCACTTATTGCATTATTCACAATATCTAAAACCAATGGCCTTCTTGCCTCAAGTATCCCAATACAGCCACGAAGCAGGTTCTCTTTTTTTGTATGCAAGCTTACAAAACATGCGCCGTTTTCCATAAATTTTTCAGAGGGAATTTCAGATAGGGGCGGATCTATTATTTTTTCTGTTTTAAGATATGTTTCTATTGCGCTTCTTGCAAGAGAAAGCATATACTCTTTTTCTTTTTTTGTAAATTCATTTATAGAAGGCATAACACCCATATCCAACAACTCTTGTTTTATCACCGGCAGTATCTCCTGAATTTTTATATTCCAAAAACTTTCCTTTCCATTTTTTCATTTTGGCAACCTGCATCAATGTTAAAATTGCTTCTTTTCCGCAGGCATCAACAAAGCTTTCAACATTATATATGTCCATTGAAGGTATTGCCCGATTGGCAGTTGCATCTATCCTTAAAGCTTCTGTATAAGAATGATAATGGCTTAAATCAGAGCTTGCAATTATCAAAGAATTTTCATCAAGCTCTTTTTGAAGCTCTGGGGCAAAAAGCCTTGCAGACATATCTCCTGTTAATAGAGGGTAAAGTCTGAATCTTTTAAGAACAGTTTGCAAAAATGGAACCTGAACTTCAAGCGAATGCTCTTTAAAATGGGCTTTGTTATAATTTTTCACTATCTGATTTTCCTTTATTCTTTCTATTTCAACTTTTCCAAAAGGAGTTTGCCAATATTCATCAGTTGACTGCGCAATCCCGTAAAACTTTTCATAATGGGACGGGCCTAACAAAAATACATTTTCAGTTTCTGGGATATTCTCTTTTAATAATTTATACCCTACTCCTGCAACAGAACCTGAATAAATATATCCTGCATGCGGAACTACGAGCCCTTTTAATTTACCTTCAATGCTAATATCTTTTGCACTTTCAAGAAATGAATCAACCATCTGGCGCAATTCAAATTTTTCAGCCGGATAAAATAAACCTGCAACCGCGCTTTCTCGAACACTCATACAAACACCCCTGCAATTTTGTTCTTACAAAATAAGCATTTCCCATTTATAATATTAATACTAATTACATTAAAGCCTGTTCTTTCTACTACTTTTCTTTTACATTTTGGGCAAAATGTATCCTCATTTTCATTTATCATATTTCCGCAATAAACATTTTCAAGCCCTATTCTTTTTGCAATTTCTCCTGCGTTTATAAGGTTTGTTAAAGAAGTATGGCTCTTATCTAGCATTTTATAATCTGGATGAAAAGCAGTAATATGCCATGGCATTTTTGGGTCAATTTTGTAAATAAATTTTGCAATTTTTTCAATAAATCTTTCTGAATCATTTTCCTGAGGAATTAAAAGCGTTGTAATCTCAACCCATATACCGAGCTTTTTTGCATATTTTACTGAATCTAAAACAGGTTTTAAATTTGCATTTCCGCATAAATTTTTATAGAATCTTTCATCTCCTTTTATATCAATATTTGCTGCATCAACAAAATCAGAAAGATAATTCCAGCACGCTTTTGTCTGGTATCCATTTGTTACATAAATATTTTTGAGCCCTTTTTTTCTTGCAAGAATTCCGATATCTTTTGCATATTCGCTAAATATTGTCGGCTCTGTGTAGGTGTATGAAATGGATTTGCATCTAGTTTTTATTGCTTCATTTACTGCCATTTCAGGAGTTAAAATTTCAAGATTTGTAATCATCTTTCTAAATTTATCCTTAAATTCGCGCGGGGCCTGGGAAATGCTCCAATTTTGACAAAAAGAGCAGGAAAAATTACAACCATAAGTTCCAATAGAATAAGATTTTGTTCCAGGCAAAAAATGAAACAATGGTTTTTTTTCTATCGGATCTATCCAAACTGCGCATGGCTTTTCATATACAAGCAATTTTAATTTTCCCTCATTATTTTCACGAACGCCGCAAAATCCAGTATTCCCGGGAGAAATTATGCATTTCCTGTTGCATGCGATACACTCAATGTTTTGATTCTTCAATTTTTTGAAGAGCTCTTTTTTCATCTATTTTATTGGTTAGAATAAAGATAAAAACCTATTGAAAGTTCTTTTATATTAGTGCATTTTTTAAATTACGCAAAGATTCTGCCATTTCAGGATCAATACCTTTATGATAAAATTTTCCGCTTAATGCAGTTTTCAAAGCTATTTCGATAATATTAGAATTTTGTATTGGAATCGAAAGGGTTTTCCCGTCGCACCATTTAAAATCTTCTGCAAGACCAAATGAAATCGTAGGTTTTCCAAACACTCTTGAAAATACCTGATCATTATAATCATTTGAAATTATAACATCAGAAGAAAACAGCAAAAATTCAAAAGGATATTTCAATCGTTCATTTACTATATCTTCTATACTTACAACAAAAAGATTTGTATGCGCTATTGGAATAGAATTTACTGCATTATTCACCTTACCATAATTTTCATTTTCGCATACGACAAAAAGATTTATACCATCTTTTTCGCGTAATGCGATTTCATCTACTTTGGAAAGCAATATTTTCAGGTTCTTGAGGTCCTTTTCACTCTGCGATTTAAAAGAAAAAAATATTGTTTTTGCATCATGTGAAAAAATTTTTGAAAGCATTGAATTGGAAAATACCATATCCCTTATCCCATAATAATCAGAACCGATAAAACACATCATTTTTGAGGTTTCATCCATATTCTCAATAGAATTTTTCATCTTTTTTGAAAAGAAAATAAACGGGTCTGGCATTGTTAGAATATTTTTCTGGCTTATTTTCAAATCAAAAAAACCTTGGTGTGTTGCTGAATTTGAAGTTATTATCCTGTTTTTTTCATTATAATAAAGATAAGAGTCTAAGTGTATTGTTTCTGCCATTTCTCCTGCTTGCCCATTAAAAAACATTGAAAGCGGCAAATTATTCCTAAACCCGTAATCTATAAATGGCTTAATTGCTGAAAAGTATTCCCTAAGATTTGTCGTTGGAACAAAAAGAACTATTCTTTTTGGCTTTATTAGCATAAAAGGAAGATCGCCTGTTATCGAATAAAACGAATGCTCTCTGTCAGGATTGATTTTCCATCTCTTAAAAATAGGCAATGAGGAATAGTCTGCAATGATTTTGAAATTTTTTCTTCCGAACAGATTTGACATCGCTATTGCAGAATTAGCTGCTTGTTGCGAAAAAACAGGAACAAGTGTTTTTCTAAATGACATAATATCACACATTAATATATACGTTATAATTTATATATATTAGTATTGCGATGCAATTTTTAATAAAATAAATAAATGATATGCAATTGAAATATACAAATATTTTAAAATAGTAATAGAAATATAATATAACATGACATTTAGAAAATTAATAACTATCTTTGTAGTATTAGGATTCATTGCAGGAATTTCAGGGGCATATTACTACCCTTATGAAGAACAAGATGAGCAGTCTGTAAGGCTTAAAAGTGCGATTTGTGTTGTTGTAGATTTAGTAAAATCTTTAATGAGCGCAGTTTTTCTCATATTAATTGTACTTTCTGCAATAATTTACGGTGCTGGACAAATCCTTGGTGCTGAGACAAGGGCAAGGGCAAATGTCTGGGCAACTTCAATGTTTCTTGGAGCAATAATTGGAGGATTAATTTACTTGGTTGTTCCATTATTCATGAATGAAATAATGGGAGAGGATGTAACAGTTGCATGCTCAGAATGATAAACGGGTTTATAAATTTATGTATTCAAAATGTTATCAAGGATGTGAAAAAATATGGATTATGCAAAATTTGGAAGTTATTTGATTTCTGCAATCATATTGTTAAATTTAATAGGGATACAATCTGCTGCTACTGGCGATGATATTGGTGATGCAATATGCAGCATTGTAAATATTGTTGAAACAGTTATGGGAGCTGTAATGCTTATTTTGATTGTAATGGCTGCAATTATTTA
>CAZLIX010000016.1:0-9089 GCA_964559795.1 Microcaldota archaeon | reverse complement strand
ATAATTGGAGGATTAATTTACTTGGTTGTTCCTGTATTTATTAATACTTTAATGAGCGATAGTTTAGACGGAAAAACAATACAAGGATGCTGCAGTGGCGGCAGTTTTTCATGTTAAAATTTTAGGTGAAAATTATGGATTATACAAAAATTGGAAAATATTTATTTGGATTTATTGTACTACTTAACTTGATTTCTGTATCTGTAGGAGCTCCTGAAGATGATATAACTGATGCAATTTGTGAAATTGTAAATATTGTCAAAACAGTTATGGGAGCTGTAATGCTTATTTTGATTGTAATGGCTGCAATTATTTATGCTGCAGGGCAAGTAATGGGAGCTGAGACAAGGGCAAGGGCAAATGTCTGGGCAACTTCAATGTTTCTTGGAGCAATAATTGGAGGATTAATTTACTTGGTTGTTCCTGTATTTATTAATACTTTAATGAATATGGATGTAAATACTGCGTGTGGCAATGATAATCTTCCGACACCAATCGACGTCATAAGATAAAAGAATATTTTTTTTATTTTTTCAATCATAATTAAAAACTTAACTAAATAGTACATATATATTAAATTTAATTAAATAGGTGTTATAATATGGCAAGAAGACCGGCAAAAGCATATAGAGACCCAGACAAAGTCGCATGGACAAAATATTCTAAAACAAAACCACGAAGATCATATATAAAATCAATGCCCCACAGGGATTTAAACCAATTTAGAATGGGTATTGAAAAAGAGGATTATGATACAACAGTAAACCTGATAAGTATGCAGGACTTGATAATAAGCGACAATTCGCTTGAAAGCTCAAGACAGAGTGTAAATAAGCACCTTGAAAAAACAATGAGCGGAAACTACCATTTAATGATAAAGCCCTATCCTCACCATGTAATTCGAGAAAATAAAATGATTGCAGGAGCTGGAGCAGATAGGCTTCAGAAAGGTATGAGAAAGGCATTTGGAAGACCTAGTGACAGGGCTGCAAGAATAAGCAAAGGACAGCAGATTATGACAATAAAAACATATAAAATGAATATTCCAAACGTCCAGATTGCGATGCAAAGGGCAAAAAGAAAATTATCAGGCCTTTATTCAGTGCAAATAAAAATGGAAGGTGAAAGTATTTGAAAGAAGACATCATAGCAGATGATGCAATAATCAGCACTGATGTTGATAATTTAGTAAAAATCCTTTCAAAAGAAAAAAAAATAGAATTAAATGAACTTGCAAGAATGGCAAATATGCCAAAAGGGGAAGTTGAAAAGTGGCTCCAAATTCTTGAAGAAGAAGGATATATTAAATTAACATATAATCTTACAAGAGTGTATGCAAGCTGGGCTGGGGAAAATGAATCTAGCATAGCATATGAAAAAGAAGAAAACGAAAAACAAATTGAAAAAAAGGTTCAGGAAGAATATAATGAAACTTTTGAAAATGAAATCAATAATGAACCTGAAAAATTAGAAAAAAGCGATGATGAAATAGATTATGAATTCAAATTTGATGAGGAAAAAATAGATAATGAGCCTGATGAAAAGCTTGTTGAAGAAATAACACGGCCCCACATTCAAAATGAAATAGATGAGGAAAAAATAGAGTAAATAAAACTTGAAGAGCCTCTTAGTGAATTAGAAGAACCTGAAGAAAAACCAGAGGAAAAATTTCAAGCTTCCAAAAAGCCTCAAAAAAATTCTCTTAAAAAAATTCTTTCAATGCATATGGAAGGAATAGAAGAGCAAAAACAGGAAATTGCAAAACTAAAAAAAGAAAGTGAAAGAATATACAAAGAAAGGATTCTTCCGCTTGAAAGCAAAATGAGTTCTGATTTAACATTTTTTACCGAAGCATTGTTAGAAAAAGAGGAAAAAATAATTGAATTAAAAGAAAGAGCGCTTGAACTGCCAGACCGTGTTTCAGACCTTGAAAATCTTGAAAGTACGATCAATAAAATAGACAATGAATCGCATAAAATAATTTCACAAATAAAAGACAAATCAAAATCAATAATCAAACAAACCTCGGGAGTAAGAGAAGAAGTGCTTGAAAAAATTGAAAAAATAGAAGAAGAAATAGACTTGAAAAAATCAAAAATTTCCTTGTTGCAATCAGATATAGCACAGCTTGATAGCAGGTATTTGCAACTAAATGAAAATGCTCAAAAAATAAATAACCAGATTTTAGAATTGAATAAATTGTCAGAATCCATGAAATATTCAATGGAAGAAATAAATGACTCAAAAACAGAATTAAGGGAAAAAATAGATGATATAGAATATTCCATGAAAAGAAGGCAAGACCAATTTGAATCTTTAAAAGAAGAATTCCAAATGCTTGAAGAAGTTGAAGGAGATGTAAATAATTATCTTCTTAATTATGAATCAAAAATAGAAGAAATAAAAAATTATCTGAAAAATTCAGATGAGGAAATAAAAGAGCTTAAAAAATCCGCAGACGCAGAATACATGAAAAAATACCTTAAAAATCTAGAAAGCCTTGTTGAGGAGTATGATGAAAACCTAAACGGTATAACATCAGAAGATCAGGGAATCGAAGAAAAGATAAATTCTGCAAAAAAAAGACTTTCTGATCTTGTATCTGAAAGCAAGATGGCAATAAAAGGAATGCACGAAAAGATATATGATATTGAGGATTTTGAAAAAGTGGCTGAGAAAATAGAAGGAAAAAAAGAAAAGATAACAGAAAAAATAAACAAAATGAAGGAAACAAGAAAAAAAATGGCAAATAAAAAATCAGAAAAAAAAATAGAAAAAATAGTTAAGAAAAAGCCTATAAATAAAAAAAATGCAAAAAACAATTCAAAAAAACAGATAAAAAAGAATAAAAAAAGAAAATAAATTTTCCTTATTTTTTCTGTTTTGACCTTGCATCATCTATAAACGCAAGCCACGAGTCCCCTATTTTTAAAAGATAATTTCCAAATGTTTTGCTAAGGGTAATTTTCATAGGCCGAAATTTCCTCTTGCTTTCAATTGAAACGATAGTTTGGCGCTCTATTTTTATCATCCCTACCCTTCTAAGCCGAGGAAGAACACGATTATAAAAAGTTGCCTTTGAAATATTGTTTTCTTTTACGAAAAGGGAGATTTCATCTCCTGAAAGCTGAAGCTTTTCTGAAAGATAAAAAAGAAATTTTGATGCAATTTCATAATATTTTGGCTGGTATTTTTTTGAAAAGACAAAATTTGCGACCTCCTGTAAAGACCAAAGGTTTTTTGTCAAAGATTCCGAATCATCCTGAAAAGACCTTATTTCCTCTGAATTATAAGGGGGAAAATAAAGCGAAAGGGATGAAGGAACTCCTCTTGATGAAATGCCTTGCTCTTTTTTTTCCTCAGCCAAAGATATCCCCAAACCCTGAAGATGCACGCTCTTCTTCCTCATGTATTTTTTCAATTATCCTCTTTGAAATTTCAGCATTGCAAAAAGATGCAACATCCTTTAACTTCTCTGATGCTTTTTTTATAAAATCTTCATTTGATTTTATATAAAGATAAACTTTTTCCTTATCTTCTTCTAGTGATGAGCCGTCCTTTAAGGTGTATCCAACTCTTGCAAAAGAATCCATATCAAGGCTGTCTGATTCTATAATTTTTAAAAGGTCCTTCTTTTTTGAAGAAACGCATTCAAATACCGTTTCCATTTCATTTCACCTGTTAAAAATAAACGGGCGAAGTAAATAAAAATATATACTTCTTATTTTTAGCATGGATAAAAAAGTATCAAAAATAATAAATGATATAAAAAAAATAAAAATACAGGGTGCAAGAAATGTTGCGCGCGCTGTAATTGAGGCAATAATCATTCATGTAAAAAATTCAAAAGCAAAAACCCTTGATGAGCTTTATGAAGAACTTCTGGTACTTTCAGACCAGTTGGCATCAACAAGACCAACTGAGCCTATGATGAGAAATTCAATAAACGATGTAATAAACTTTACAGTAAAACAGATCGGGCTTGAAAAAGACATTTCTGCTGTTAAAAAAAATATTGTAGAGCACAGCCAAAAATATATTGAAAAAATGAAAAAGGATTCACAGGCTCTTTCAGAATACGGGGCAAAAACAATAGAAAATGGGGATTTAATAATTACCTATTGCCACTCTTCAACTGTAACTGGGATTTTAAAAAGGGCATTTGAGTTTGGCACAGATTTTAAAGTAATATGCTGCGAAACACGGCCAAGATTTCAAGGAAGAATCACTGCAAAAGAGTTATCTTCTTTTGGGATAGACACTACGCTAATTGTTGATGGGGCAATAAATTTATTTATGAAAAAAGCGGACAAATGCATCGTTGGAGCTGATGCAATAAGTTCAACTGGGGAATTGATAAATAAAATAGGGACATCCACACTTGCGCAGATTGCAAGAGCACATAACTCTTCTTTTTATTCTGCTGCAGAGCTTTACAAATATAATCCTTTAACGCTTTATGGGAACAGGGAAAAAATAGAACAAAGAAATCCTATTGAAATTTGGGATAAGCCGCCAAAAAAATTAAAAATAGAAAATCCTGCATTTGATATTACAGAGGCAAGATATATAAGTGGCTTTATCACAGAGGAGGGGATTATTTCTCCTACTTCTTTTTCATCTGTTGCAATAAGGCATTTTAAAGAGCTATAGGTGATTTTAATGGCAGATGAGCAAATAAAAAATATGCGTGAAAAAGTAGATGTTTGGAAGATACAAAAATACAGCTGCAAAGCAAAAATATTTGATGTAAACACTGGAAAAAAGACAGTAATACTAAATGAATCAGATGCAAAAGAACACGACATTTATCTTGGATATAGAACAACTATACGATATAAAGACAGAGAAATTGTGGCATTAGTTGACCTTTCTTCAAAATATATAAGCCCTGGAGAAATAGGGGTATTTAAAGAACTTGCAGATGAGCTTGGATTAAACGATTCTGAAGAAATTGAAATAATACATATGGATCAGCCAAAATCACTTTCATATATTAAAGATAAGCTTGAGGGAAGAACCCTTTCAGCAGATGCAATAGATTCTATAATAAAAGATTTAATGCAAAATAAGCTTGGAGATGTAGAACTTGCAGCATGGATCTGCGGAGTTTACACAAAACGGCTATCAGATGAGGAAATTGTTGCGCTTACAAACAGTATTGTAAATTCAGGAGAGATACTTGACCTTGGAGTAAAGCCTATATGTGACAAGCATTGTATTGGAGGAGTTGCAGGAAACAGAACTACAATGATTGTTGTTCCAATTGTTGCAGCAGCAGGTGTTTATATACCTAAATCCTCTTCAAGATCAATAACTTCTGCAGCAGGAACTGCAGATGTAATGGAACTTTTAGCTCCTGTTGACTTGAAAATGGATGAATTAAAAGAAGTTGTCTTGAAGGCAAAAGGGGCAATGGTATGGGGAGGGGGATTAAACCTTGCAAGCGCAGACGATAAATTAATTAAAATAAGAAATCCATTGAAGCTTGATCCTGAAGGAATGTTGCTTTCAAGCATTCTTGCAAAAAAGAAAGCAGTAAATGCAACACATGTAGTAATTGACATACCTGTTGGAAGAGGGGCAAAAATAGAGGACATTGCATCTGCAAAAATACTTGGAGAGCACTTTATACAAGTAGGCCAGCATGGGCTTGGAATGAATATAGAGTCTATTATTTCAGATGGATCAGAGCCTATTGGATCTGGGATAGGAGTTGCACTTGAAGCGCGGGATGTTTTAATGGTTCTTGAAAATTCAAAAATACTCCATAAAGGAGGAGATAGGTTTTTCCCAAGCCTTAAAGGCCCGGAAGACTTAAAGCAAAAATCCTGCCTTCTTGCAGGAAAACTTCTTGAATTATGCGGAAAAGTTGAAAAAGATAAAGGTTATGAGGTTGCAGAGCAGATACTTTTAAGCGGAAAGGCGCTTGCAAAATTCAAAGAAATAATTGAACTTCAAGGAGGAGACCCAAAAGTTACATCAAAAGATATTGAAATTGGAAAATATGAACATCATGTTTATGCAAAAGGCCCTGGGAAAATACACCATATAGACAGCAAAGTAATTTCAAAAATCGCCCGTCTTGCAGGAGCTCCAAAAGATCCTGGCGCTGGGGTTTATTTATATAGATCAAAAGGGGATACTGTAAGAACAGGAGATAAATTATTCTCTGTTTATTCAAACAGCAAAACAAAACATAATTATGTTGTAAAGGCACTTGAAGAATTAGAACCTATTGAAAAAAGAAAATTTATACTTGGGGTCCTTGATTAAATAAAAAAAAATTAAAGGGGAAGACCCTTTATTTTTTCTGCTTCTGCTATTTTATTTACTGCCAAAATCATTGATGCTTTTCTAATTGAGCATTTTTCCTCTTGGGCTAATGTTAAGATGTCTTTTGTAGCTCCAACGATTTTTTTTCTAAGCTTTTCTATTACTTCTTCTTCTTCCCAATAATAACCCATCCTGTTTTGAACCCATTCAAAATAGCTTACAATTACCCCACCTGAATTTGCAAGAATGTCAGGAATTATTGTTATTCCTTTCTTAAAAAGGATTTCATCTGCCTGCGGGCTTACAGGGCCGTTTGCAATTTCAAGAATTATTTTTGCCTTTATTTGATTTGCATTTTTTTCAGTTATTACATGGCCTAATGCTGCTGGTATAAGACAATCGCATTCAAGCTCTAAAAGGCTTTCATTTGATATTTCTTTTGCATTTTTATATCCTTTTAAAGATTTATTTTTTTCTTTATAATTGTAAACTTCCGGAATATTTAAGCCATCATGATTATAAATTCCAATTGATGAATCGCTTACTGCAATTATTTTATATCCTGCATTAAAAAGAAGCCTTGCAAGATGATATCCTGCATTTCCAAAACCCTGTATTGCGATTTTTATATTTTTATTTATTTTTTTACAATTTAAATACTCTTCAAGAACAAAAAATCCTCCTTGTGAAGTTGAATAAGATCTCCCAAGAGAACCCCCTATTTCAACAGGCTTTCCTGTAATTACACCTGGCTCTCTTTTTCCTTTTATTTTCTCATATTCATCTAGCATCCAACCCATTACTTTAGGGTTTGTGTTCACATCTGGAGCTGGAATATCGCAATCAACTCCGATTACATTAACGATCGAATCGATATAAAGCCTTGAAAGCTGTTCAAGCTCTTTTTCTGAAAGTTCTTTTGGATTTATTGTAATTCCTCCTTTTGCGCCTCCATATGGAATATCTGCAACAGCGCATTTAAGGCTCATTAAAAATGAAAGTTCTGTTACTTCTCCTAAATCAACTTCCTGGTGAAACCTTATTCCTCCTTTTCCAGGACCCCTTGCATCATTAAATAATACCCTGTATGCCGGAATTATTTTTATTGACCCATCATCTTTTATAAGAGGCAAACTTACGCTTACTGCTCTTTTTGGGGCATATAAAAACTCCAGGTTTTTCGTCACCAGTCTCTCTGAATCTTTTAGTTTATCCAATTCTTCCATGCACTTAGTGCAAACTAAATCTTTACAATTTTTTTCCATTCAAATCACCAAAAACGAGTTATTAGAATAATATTTGGGATATTTTTAAAATATATCTAAAAATAAAAAAATAAAAAAAATTACTTTTTCTTTTTTCCGACAAAGACATTTGAAACTGTCTCGTAAGAGCCTTCTCCTGCAAGATCATATATCGTCTTTAATGCAACGATTAATGCGGCAGGCATTAAAAACATCGTAAGGTAGGATAAAATGTCTGTTACTACCGGCAGAACATCAGATAATGCTGGAAATGTTTTAAATATTTCAAGCGCGTAATTAAGCTGTAATAGTGCAATTACAGAAATTAAAAACGGAACTGATTCCTTATCTCCTACATTTACAAGACCAACAACCAAACCTAAAAGCCCTAAGACCCAAAGCAAGATTGTCTTGTTGCTTTCATCAAGACCGCTTCCTGCAATACTAAGCACTACTGCAATTACAAATCCTATAAGAAAAACATAAGGACCCCATTTTTTTAAATCGTAACCCATTATTAATCACCGTTATAAAAAGGAATACAATATTTATAAAGCTTTGCAGAATTAACGACTGGAAAAAAATTTATTTTTGAATAAAAAGAATAATTGCTTAAAATACATCCTTTAAAAATATTTCCAAGAAATTAGAATATGGCTGAAGTTGAAATTGATCAGGACAATCCCATCTTAAAAAAAACCAGGGTTTCAACAGGCATAAATGAACTTGACATACTTCTTGAAGGAGGATATTTGAAAGAAGGTCTTATCATGCTTTCAGGACCTGGTGGAAATGAAAAAAATTCTTTTGCATTTCACTTTGCGCAGGCAGGTGTAGACAATAATGAAATAATAATATACATAACTTCTGATATGAGCTGTAATGAAATAGAAAAAAAGGCAGATTCATTTGGTTTTGATTTTAAGAAGGCGAATTCATCTGGAAAAATATATTTTATAGACTGCTATTCCTCTTCTGATTCTACAAAAAAACTAGAAGGCCCTGGAATCATATATATCCCTGGTGCAAATTCACTAAATGATCTATCCATTGCAATAAAGACGGCATTACAGGAAAATGAAGGGAAAACAATAAGGGTTATTTTTCATTCCCTTTCAACTTTTATATTATATAATCCGGCAGCTTCAATATTAAAGTTCATACAATTTGTCGGAGGAAGGCTAAAAAAATCTGGTGCGACTACGCTTTTTTTGGTTGATGACGGAATGCATGAAAAAACCCTTTTGAATTCAATAGAACATATGATGGATGAGAAATATTTGATAAGCGATGGAGAGAATTTTTCAATAAGCTCTGCGCTTCTTCCAATGCCTATTCCTTTAAAGATGGGCTCTGCTGGAATTGAGATAAAATAAGGTGATTTTTATGATAGAGGATATTTTAGAGGAAATGAAAAACAACGGGTATAAGGCAGCAGTTGTACAAAAAGACGGAGTACTTTTTAAATCAAATTTCCAGTTTGATGAGCCAAGGCCTTCTGTAATTTCTTCAATGCTCAATGTTTCTGATGCGCTCTTAAAACAGGCGTTGGGAGACGGGAAAGAATAC
>CAZLIX010000015.1:0-15224 GCA_964559795.1 Microcaldota archaeon | reverse complement strand
CTTATGCGATCGCAAAGGAGTTTGAAAATAATGGCAAGAATACTCATTATGAAAGCGACGAACATGTTGTGATTCCACTAAACGGATATGGAATTGAAAGGGATGGATTTGCTGCTGGTTTTACCCAGGTGTTATTAGGCAGAAAAATTTTAAGGCTCTTAAAAAAAGAAAAAAGAAAAATAAATGCAAAAGAATTTATAGAAGGGATTATTAGTGGTGAGGTCAAAACATTAGGAATTGTTTTTGGCAGTATTGAAAAAAATGGGATATGTATAATGGATTCTCTTTCACGAAAAGTTTTATCAGGCTTACATAGGAGACTGAATTTTAGGAGATGGAGAAATTATATAAAAAACATAATTAAGACAATATTTAACAGGCTTTCGTGGGGTAAAAAAGTAGATATAAAAACGCTTACGGAATGAAATTAGAATGCTAAATGTGATATGAATGAAAAATATAATTAAGGTAGAAAGTTCCTCTGCTGCACTGAAATGTGTTAGTGATAAATTGGTTGGAAGAATAATTAAAATTCCAGATATTTTTTCAAAACAAAATGTGATTTTTGAAAATACATGTGTTATCAGGCCGAATTTTGAGCCTGATTGCAGAAAGTGCATGGAAGGCCTTGGATTTATGTATGCGTGGAAGGAAGATGCATGGTTTGGAGAGGTCGCTAACGGATTGGATCAGCTGATTTTAAATTCTAAAAATTCTTTTGAAAAATGCCGGCAGACTTTGAATAAACCTTCAATAATTAATATTGAAACTGAGGAAACGGTTTTTTCATTTGCTTTTTTGACAGGTTGTTTTGTTATTTGTGAAAATTACAAAGATGAAGTATATCCATATATTTATGTTATAAATGATCATTTTTCAAACGGTGGCATGCCAAGAGTCATAACAATGACTGGAAACGATCCAGCATCTCCTTGCATGTGGTGTGGTCCCTCTCTTGAAGATTTTTGGGATAGATCAGGTCTATGCGAGCCTCTCCCATTACAACGCATCAGAATGCGAAAGGATGGAATGGGCCAGACTACGCGATCAATATTGCAGCTTCTTTTTGAAATTCCCGAAGGTATGAAACCTGTAGGTAGAACAGCTGAGAGATTTTATCATAGGGAAATCGAGATCACCTTTGATATGGGGTATTATAATGAAAAAATTCACCCTATTTTATGGATTGATGAAACCCCAAAAACCCCAGATCCAAAAACGACAAGATATTTTGTTGATTCGAAGGATATGAAACCATTATTGATTGAAGAGTACTGTAATCAACAATCAGAAAAAAAATAAAAAGTCATTTTTTCATTGCAGCCTCTATAAATGAAAGGAATATTGGCGCTGGGTTTTCAAGCCTGCTTTTTAGCTCTATGTGCGCCTGCGTAGCTATTCCAAAACCGAATTTTTCAGGCCATTCTACAATTTCAACAACATTGTTTTTTGGATGGGTTGCAGAAATTTTAAGCCCGCTTTCTTCCAATTTTTGGACATAATCTGGATTTACTTCGTATCTATGCCTATGCCTCTCAGAAATTAAATCCTGCTTATAAGAATTATATGCAATTGAGCCTTTTTTTAATTGGGCATCATAAGCTCCGAGCCTCATTGTAGCCCCTTTTTCTATTATTCTTTGCTGTTCTGGAAGAAGGCATACTATCGGGTTTTCGCTTGAAGCATTAAATTCTTTAGAATTTGCATCTTTAAGCCCACAGATATTTCTTGCGTATTCAATCACCATTAATTGAAGCCCTAGGCATAAACCAAGATAAGGCAGTTTGTTTTCACGGGCATATTTTATTGCAGAAATTTTTCCTTCAATTCCTCTTTTTCCAAATCCGCCTGGAACAATTAACCCATTGAGCTTTGATAATTGGGTGAAATCATTTTTTTCTTCAATATCAGTTGATTCTATCCAGTCGATTATTATACTGACCCCAAAATGAGCAGCTGAATGAAGTAATGCTTCTTTTATGCTTACATAGGCATCTTTTACATCAGTATATTTTCCAACTATTCCGATTCTTATTGGTCCTTTTGACGGATCTTTTATTTTTGAAACTAAGCTTTTCCAATTTTTTAGATCTGATTCCTTGTTTTCGGAAAGATTGAGTTTTTTTGCAAGTACAGAATATAAATTTTGTTTTTCCAAAACCAATGGAAGTTCATATACGCTATCAACTAAAGGATCATCAAATATTGCATCCTGACCTACATCGCAAAAGAGGGCTATTTTTTCTTTTGGCTCTTTTTTTAGAGGCTCTTGTTCTCTACAAATAATAATATCTGGCTTTATACCCATGCTTTGAATTACCCTATTTGCCTGTTGGGTTGGCTTTGTTTTTTGCTCTCCTGGAGAAAGGCTTGGAACATAAGTCAATTGAATAAGCGCAGAATTTGGGTTTTCATTTTTTAATTGTCTTACTGCTTCCAAAAAATACCCATTTTCTATATCTCCGACTGTTCCTCCGACTTCAATTAAAAGGACGTCTGCATTGCTTTCAATCCTTAAATTATTTATCCATTGTTTTATTTCATCGGTAAGGTGCGGAATGAACTGAACATCGCGGCCTAAAAAATCCCCCTTGCGCTCTTTTTCAAGCAATTGGCGGAAAAGTTTTCCTCCTGTAATGCTGTTTTTTTGGTTTAATGAGATATTTAGAAATCTTTCATAGGTTCCAAAATCCATATCAACTTCTGAGCCATCATCCAAAACAAAAACTTCCCCGTGCCTAAAGGGGTTCATTGTTCCGCAATCTACATTTAAATATCCATCAAATTTTAGAGGAATTGCATTAAATCCTCTCGACTGCAAAAGCTTTGCAATTGAAGATGTTAGTATTCCTTTGCCAAGGCCCGACATGATTGAACCTGCAACAAAAATATATCTTGGAATTTTTTCTGCCATAAGGGAATATATAAAATAAAAAAGGTTATAAAAAGGTTTGGAAAAATTTGCAGTAAACGGCATGATTTTATTTCTTTCTTTTCTTAAGAGTAATATGCCATTTAATGCAAAAAAATTTGTGGAAAAGACTGTTCCTGAAATAAAAAAACAGATTGGAAAAGAACGGGCCATCTGCGCTCTTTCTGGGGGCGTTGACAGCACTGTTGCTGCTGCGCTTGTTGGAAAAGCAATTGGAAAAAACCTGATTTGTGTTTTTGTAGATACTGGGCTTATGAGAGAAAATGAGGGGGCAAAAGTAAAAGAAACACTAAAAAGGGCGGGAATCGATGTTAAAATTATTGAAGCGCAGGATAGATTTTTAAAAAAACTAAGTGGGATAGCTGAACCTGAAGAAAAAAGAAAGATTATTGGAAACGAATTTATACGGGTATTTGAGGATTTTGAAAAAAAAGAAAACGCATCTTTTCTTGTGCAAGGAACAATCGGTCCAGATTGGATAGAAAGTGGTGGGGATGGAAGAGATGTAATAAAATCCCATCATAATGTCGGCGGGCTTCCAAAGGATATGAAATTAAAATTATGCGAACCTTTACGGGATTTATATAAGCATGAAGTGCGGATGGTCGCACAAGAACTAAATCTTGGAGAAGAACTATCACAAAGACAGCCTTTCCCAGGGCCTGCTCTTGCAGTAAGAATTATTGGGGAAGTTACAAAAGAAAAGGTATCTATACTTCAAAAGGCAACTGCAATTGTTGAAGAGGAAATAGAAACTGCGTCAAAAAAAGGTGAAATTGAAAAGCCATGGCAATATTTTGCTGCAATACTTCCTGTTAAAACCGTTGGGGTTAGGGGGGATGAAAGGTCTTACCAATATACAATTGTTATACGGGCTGTGAGGTCATTAGATGGAATGACTGCAAACTTTTCACATATTCCTTCGAAAATTTTAGAAAGGATTTCGACAAGAATCACAAATGAAGTGATTGACGTTGGGAGGGTATTTTATGATATTACAAACAAGCCTCCTGCAACTGTTGAGATGGAATGATATTTAAAGATTATGGGATATGAAGTTAATTTGTGTGATATATGAAAAAAAGATTAATGATCCCAAATAGAATATTAGATAAAGTTAATGTAGCAGTAGAAAGAATTTTAGAAAAACACCCAGTTCTTTTAGAGTATTCAGAACTTTTTGGAAAAGAAAAAAGTGACTTATGCCAGGCTGCATTTTTAATAATTTGTGAAAATTATAAGGAAAAAAGAAGCAATTTTGATATATATTATTATAATTTAATACAGCGAGCAATAATATCTGAAATAATAAGTGGTATGGGCATTAAAAGACGCGGTATTTTGAATAATTTTTTAGAATCATTAAACAGCATTAATGATTTTGTAATTTCAACTATAATGGTTAACACCACAGAAAGCCTTTCTAAAGATATTCCTTTAATTAAAAATAATAAAATAGAAATAATTTTAGATTGTTTTAAAAGACTTAATGATGGAGATAAAAAAATTATTGAAATGTATTTTTTTGAAGGGAAAAACCTGGAAGAAATAGGTGTTGATTTTAGATTTACAAAAAGTAGGGCTGAACAAGTTCTTTTTGGTGCGATATATAGACTAAAAAAAATAATTAGCCAAGAAAACGATGATGTAGTTATTGAAAACCCTACGAAAAAAGAATATTTTCATAGGAGAGCACATTTAAAAGAAGAATTAGTCAATTAAAAATATGATATATATTATCAATCTTGGAAGCCAATACACGCATGTTATTTGGAGAACTATAAGAGATCTTGGTTTTAAGGTTCAAATAAAGCAGAAAAATGCTAAAATTGACGAATTTTTAGATATTAACGCGCTAATTTTAAGCGGCGGACCTGGAACTGCATCAATTACGGATATGGGAATTACAAAAGAACTTTTAGAAAAAATAAGAGAGGAAAAATTAAATGTTCCGATTCTTGGGATATGCCTCGGCCACCAATATATTGCACATTTTTTTGGAGGAAAAATTGAGAAGGGACGCAAGGCGGAGTATGGAATAAGTAAAATCTTCATTGATGATGAAGACGATCTTTTTTTAGGGGTGCCAACGGAATTCAACGCATGGGTATCTCATTTTGATGAGGTAAAGGTTCTTCCAGAAGAGTTTATTTCTCTTGCGCATTCAGAGGAATGCAAAATAGAGGCATACAAACATTTGAAAAAAAAGATTTATGGAATCCAGTTCCATCCTGAAGTTTGGCATACTGAAAACGGGGAAAAAATAATTGAAAATTTTTTAAATCTTATTTAGCTTTTCTTTTATCTCATTTAATGGCATATTGGTAGTAATTATTGGGATTTGTTCCATTTCAGAAATTTTTAAGGCAAGCTTGTCTATTTTATCTATTCCGTGCATCACAACTGCAGAAGGCTTATTTGGGCTCACCCTTATTACAACCATCGGGCTTCTTCCTGTTGAAACTCCGGTAAATAAGAAAACTCGTTCTGAAATATTTCCATAAAGAGAGGTAAAATAAGAAAATGGCATTTCAAGAATTGTTTTTATGCTGTCAATTAATGTATAGCCGTATATTTTTTTAGAATCAATATTTTCTTTTTGGGTAATTATTTTGCCGTTTATAAGAGTTATAAAATCATTTAAAGTAATGGATCTTGCAAATTCGTGAAGCTCGAAAAAATCGTTTGTGCTTTTTTCGTTTTCTGTAAGTTTTCTTGAAATTAAGCCCCCTTTTGCAACATCTATTTCAAATAAGGAATTTACAAATCTTCTAATTACTGCAGCTCCTGGGGATTTTCTTCTAGAGCCTTCATAATCGCTTATTGTTGAAACTGAAATATTTAAATGGCGTGAGAGCTCAACTTGGCTTATTCCGAAAATTTCCCTCCATTTTTTCATTGTAGAGCCAGGGTCTTGTGAAAGCGAGATTTCCCCTGCTATTTCAAGCTTTATTTTATTCATCATTATCAATTGAATATATGGACGGGTGTTTAAATAGGTTTCGACTTTTAACGTTCAATTAAATAAGTTTATATAAATGTGGTAAATAATAGTTTTTTAAATACATATGATGATATAATATATGTGATGTTATGAAATTAAGATATTCACAAATAATAGATAGAATACGAACAAAATTTTCTAAAACAAATAATACAAAAAGTGATTTGGAAAAATTGGCAAAAAAAACCCCAAAATTATTAATAGAGGGAACAATTGCAAATTATGAAAAAAAGCCGCTAACTATAAATGAAATTGCAAAGATGCTTGAAAGTGATAGAAAACAAGATCGATTAAAAGGAATTGAAGAAATTTCTTCAAATGTTGATGCCTTATGTTATTTTATAGAAAAAACACCATATAAAAATACTAGAAATATTGCAGTTGAAAAATTGTCGGAAATTATTCAAAATATAGATGATATCCGCGCTTTGATGGTTGTTGCAAAAATGTCCAAAAAAAAGATAAAAAAAATTGAAGCTGTTGAAAAAATACATAAAATAATTGAATGTGCTGATGCTGAAAAAATAAAAGAAGATCTGACATATCTTGCAGAAAATTTTGAAAATGAGAGCGCGCGTATTGCCGCTGTTGAAAAATTAGTAGGACAGGATTATTATTTGTCCTTAATTGCTATAAATTCAAAATATTACTCTACACAAATTAAAGCAACTGAAAAAATATCTACAATTAATAATTTGAGTAGGATTGCAGTGTTAAGCTATTACGAAGATGAGATAAATGTTTTTGCAATAAAAAGATTATCTGAAATGGTTGAAAATATAACCGATTGGGATGATTTATTAATAGTATTAAATGGATCAAAAGATAAAGGCGCAATAGATTTTGCGCATAAAAAATTAATGGAAATGATCAAGGATATGACTGACTTACATGCGTTGACATACATTTCATATTGGGCGCGTTATGAGAATTTGCAACGCGCTGCTTTTGAAAAAGTAAAAGAAGATGTTAATGCATTAAAAGAAATAATAAAATCTGCAAGATATGATGATGATTGGTTAAAAGATATGGTTAATCAACAATTAAGAATAATAAAAAAAAGCAGTTTTGCAGAAGGACTTGAAAAAAGAATAGGATGAGTAATAGAAATATGGTGAAAATATGGCAGTATCCACAGTATATAAACGACTAAAAATAAAAACGATAGAATTTGCGTGCAGGTGTTTTATGGGAAGAACTGGCGGGCAAGACGACTTAAAAAAATTAACCAGGGAAGAAAGCCTCAAGTTGCTTCAAAGTGAACATAAAAAAGATAGATTGAAAGGGGTTGAAGGTCCGCTTGGGATTAGAGATTTGGCTTATGTAGTTGTAGGGTCTAAATGTAAAAAAACCAAAAATGCTTCCATAAGAAGATTAGAGGGATTAGTGCAAACAATAACAGATTTTGATGTTTTAGTACTGGTTGCAGGAGAATCCAGGAATAAAAAGAGCATTGATATTGCAGTTAGAAAAATAGAAGACATTGTTGAAAGTACTGCAACCCAAGATGATTTGATGTATATTATAAAAAATTTTGGAGTTGCACGTGTGAGAAATGCTGCATTTAAAAAACTAGAAAAAGACGAGAATAAATTATTTTCAATTGCAAGAACATCAATGTATTTAGATACTGCGGTTTTAGCTATCAACGAAATGACTGGAAAACAGCATATAAATTATATGATCGCTTTTTCGGAAGATTCGGTATTGAGAAATGCTGCAATGTCACGACAACGTGTATTGATGATTAAATAATATTATTATTGCTCTTTTAAGTAATTTATTGCATTTTCAAATACTTTAAGGCCGTTTATTTTCGGTTCTTTTCCTTTAACCCATAATGGAACATTGGTATAGTGATTATTGCACTCTGGGTGAGGCATAAGCCCGAAAATACGCCCAGATTTATCGCAAATACCTGCAATATTTTGCAATGAACCATTTGGATTGTATGGATAACCTGCAAGATTACCGGCTGGATCGACATATTGAACTGGATAAAGATTATTATTTAAAATATCCAAAAGAACGTTTTCATCTTTTAGTATTATTTTTCCTTCGCCATGCCTTACTGGAACATCTAGATATTCAATATTTTTAGTATAGATACAAGGAGAATTTTGATTTATTTTAAGCCTTACCCACCTATCTTCAAATTTTCCAGAATCATTTTGAATTATCGTCATTGATTGGTTAAAGGTTGGATGGGGAAGAAGCCCGAGCTTTGCAAGCATTTGAAAGCCATTACATATTCCAATTACAAGATTGCCATCATCAATAAATTTTTTAATTGGCTCTTTAAGATTATACATTAATTTATTTGAAAATACCTTTCCTGCGCCAAGATGATCGCCATAAGAAAATCCGCCTGGAAAAACAAGAAAATTATATGTCTGGATAAGTGATGGTGCATCTATTAATTTATTTATATGCAAGATGTCTGCTTCTCCTCCTGCTTTTTCAATGCAGAATTTAGTTTCATATTCGCAATTTATTCCAAAGCCTGATATCACTGCTGCGTGAGTTTGCATAAAGAAAAGTAGAGACAAAAAAAATAAATAGCTATTTTTTGTCTTTTTATAGTTGGCATATCTTTTTTAAGGATTATTTATAAATAAAATAATGGATTCTCTTTTGGAAATAGCATCTTTGGCAGTTATTGCAACAATTATTGCAATTATTGCAAGAATATTAAAACAACCCCTAATTATTGCATATATCTTATGCGGAATTCTTGCAGGACCATATGTATTAAACCTCATAGAATCTAAGGAAACATTAGACTTATTTTCCCATATTGGAATTGCATTGCTTCTTTTTATTGTAGGATTAGGGCTAAGCCCAAAAGTAATAAAAGAGGTTGGAAAAGTTTCTGTAATTACTGGTGTTGGCCAGGTTGTTTTTACATTAATCATAGGATTTTTTATATGCCAATTTTTGGGATTTGCTATTTTAGAATCAGTATATATTTCAATTGCATTGACATTTAGCAGCACCATCATTATAATGAAATTATTAACAGATAAGGGAGATACTGAAACATTATATGGAAAAATTTCAATAGGATTTCTCATAATACAGGATTTAATAGTTGTTTTTATATTATTGTTTTTATCTTCTGCGCAAGGAGCAACAAGCAATATTTCTTTTATAGAAATGGCGATAATTGGGATTGGACTTTTATTATTTGTTTTTTTGGCATCTTATTTTTTAATTCCAAAAGTGACAAAATTGATAGCATCATCTCAAGAAACTCTTTTATTGTTCTCTATTGGCTGGTGTCTTGCACTGGCATCGATTTTTCAATATTTTAATTTTTCAATGGAAGTTGGGGCACTTCTTGCAGGAATTTCACTTTCAGTTTCACCTTATAGATTTGAAATAAGTTCAAAAATGAGATCGCTAAGGGACTTTTTTATAATAATATTTTTCATACTTCTTGGCTCTCAAATGGCATTTACAGATGTTTCTGGAAAAATACCAGTGATAATTATTCTTTCGATATTTATCCTTGTCGGAAACCCATTAATTGTGATATTTTTAATGGGGCGCCTTGGCTATACTAAAAGAACTAGTTTTCTTGCAGGCCTTACTGTTGCACAGATAAGCGAATTTTCAATAATACTTATTGTGCTTGGAATAAAATTGGGCCATCTTTCTGTTGAAATTTTATCCATTGTTACTTTTGTTGGTCTTATAACTATTGCAGGTTCTACGTATATGATATTATATTCAAATGGCTTGTATTCATATTTTTCAAAATATTTGGGAGTATTTGAAAAAAAGGGAGAAAAGGTTGATGAGCATAAATATCAAAAACATAAAAAATATGACATTATTTTATTTGGTTATAATAGGATAGGATACGACCTTGCAAAAAGTTTTAAGAAAATTAGGAAAAAATTTATTGTGGCAGATTATAATCCTGAAACAATAATTAAACTGGCAAATGAAAAAATAGACTGTATTTATGGGGATGCTGGAGACAGTGAATTTTTAGGTGAATTTGACTTTAAAAATACAAAAATGATATTTTCAACAATACCTGATTTTGATACGAATATGACCTTGCTTAAAATAATCAGAAACGAAAACAAAAAATCAATTATATTTGTAATTTCTCATCAAATAGACCAGGCAATAGAATTATATTCTAATGGCGCAACATATGTTGTGCTGCCGCACTTTTTAGGCGGGCAGCATGCATCAACATTAATAGAAAATTATAAGTTTGATGCGCAGTCTTTTATGAAAGAAAGAGAACTGCAGATAAAAAAACTGATTGAAAAGCAAAAAATGGGCCACGAACATCCAATGCACGAAAAAAGAAATTAGGTACAGTTTGCCTGTTCGTTTATCTGGCCGTAGCTTTCTTTTTCACTAGATGCATAACCTGAAAATAAGTCGCATTGGCTTGAATATTTTTCAGAGTAAACTGAAATATTTTTTCCATCTGAGAATAAATATATATCACCGTTAAGATCGGTCCTATAAAAAGAACCATTGAATAAATAAATCCTTTCAAGCGGATTTTTTCTTGGAAGAAAATATCCAAGGTCTGCGCTTTTAGAAAAATCAACAGATATTGCATAAATTTTTGCATTTACTTTTCTTAAAAATTCCATTGAAGAAGAATCTTCGCTTCCGTGATGGCCGATTTTTAAAAAATCTGAAGAAAGATTTATATTTGAATTTATGAGTTCATTTTCGCATTCAAAAGAACAATCCCCAGTAAAAAGGAATGAGTTTGCACCGTGCACAATTTTTATAACAATTGAATTTTGGTTTTCATCAGAAAAGCAATGGTTAGAATACGGCGCAAAAAAATATGCAGTTGTACATTCATCTATTTTGATTTGAGTATTTTTAACTATTTTGGCATAATTTAATGCTTTTTTAAAAGAATTATAGTTTTGGATTGTTTTTGTTGAATAATTGGCGCAGTTTCCATTATCCATTATTTTTCCTATGCCAAATTCAAGAAAAACATCTGCCATCCCACCTATGTGATCTTCATGGTTATGAGTTGCAATTACATAATCTATCTTTGTTATATTTTTTGATTTTAGAAAATAGATTGTCTTTTCTGATGAATTTTTTCTTATTTTTGAACCTGAATCGATGAGAATTGTTTTTTCATTAGAAATTATTATAATTGAATCTGCCTGGCTTACATTTAAAATAAAAATTTCAAGCGGACTGCATAGTATTTCATCAGCAGGGTTATTTTTTTGAGGATAAGTATATGGCAAAAAAAGCAAAAGCAAAATAATAGCTAAAAAAATAAATATTATTTTTTTCATTGAATTAGGGTAAATAAACTAAAAATAAAAGTCTATTGTTTTTTATAAAAAATGAAAAAAACAATTGGAATTGAAAAAAAATAAGTTGAAAGGCAAAAAAAATCATCATTTTTTGAAAGGTTTTGGTTTTGCGGATCATATATTGTTGTTCGCGTAGTTTCTTCTCCAAAAATAGATACAATATATGGAATATAATACTGGGCATTTGATTTTATGAGCCACGGCTGCACAGAAAGCCGGTGGGATTTGATAATGGTTTCATTTGGAGAAAGAAGAATTATTTCATTTGAATTTTCCCCCCACAAATCAGGAAATTCGAATTTATATGAAAGAAAAACATAATTTTCAGTAGGATTTGAAATAAACACATCAACCCTTCTTTTATATGAAGTTGCAATGTGCGAAATATTATTTTCAATTAGTGTTGATGAAATTTGTTCTACTTTTGTTTTTGAATAAAATTCACTATTTTTTCCATTAAAATAAAGGGTGCTTTCCGGTTCTTTGCAATCTGAAACGAATGTTTTTATATGATTTGGAGAAAGAAGGCCTATCTCATTGAAAGTTGGATCTGCGCTTATCCATTCTTCTGATATTTTTGCCTCAATCCAAGCATGCTCTTCCCATTTGCCAGAATAAACATACCCATATATTTTTTTATTTTCTATTTTTAAATAGCTAAGAAAATAAGAAAGAAGGTTTGAATAGCCCTCGCATACTGCTTTTCTTTTTTCAAAAACAATTAGAGGATCTTTGTTTTCTATTCCGTTTAAACTATAATCTAATTCTTTTTCCATCCAACCAACAAGGGAAATTAAGGTTTTGGCCTTTGAATCTTTTGCTGAAAGATTTTTCGCTGTTTGTTGAATTTCATTTTCTGGCTCATTTATTAGGTCTAGAGGTTCATCATTTTTTAGAAACGGACTGAATTTGACTTCAACTATTGCATACGCATTTATTTTTTTGGTTGTACTTTCCATTTCGCCTTGTGAAATAAAAAAAATGTTATCTTCTGAATTTATAAAATAACCTTCACTAGATTCCAAAGATAAAATTTTTTGGGTGCTGCCGTTATAAATAAAGCTGGAATTGACAATATATTTTGACCCTGCCTCTCCTTCTATAATCCATTCTTTTTCAAATATAAATCTTGAAGATTCATAAGAATAGCTGGAAAGAACAAAAATAAATAATAAAAAGAGGAATTTTATTTTCAAATTTACCCCCTTATTTTATCCATATGGGCAATTCGTTTTTGTATAAGACTCTCTGTACCTATATCTTTCCTGTGCCAGATTGGGCCTGAAATTAAATTAATATTTTCTTCTATTTCTTTTTGGGCATTTTGCAAAGTATCGCAGACCATGCATAGGGCAATTGCCCTTGAATTTGTTGTATATATTTCTTTTTCTTTTTCAAAAACAGATGCATAATAGACCTTAATTTTTTTATGAAACAATTTGTTTTCATCTATTGTTATTTTTGAGCTAGGTACGGGGCTTTCTGGATAGCCGGTTGGAACCAAATATTTTACAAGTGTTGATTTATTTAAAAAAGTTGCCTTGGAAAGCGACCCTTCCGAAATACTTTCAAAAATTTCAGAAAGTGAACCATCTAAAAGATTTAATACATTTATTGCCTCTGGATCTCCGAATCGTGCGTTATATTCTATTACCTTTGGGCCATATTTTGTAAGCATAAATTGGCCGTATAGAACGCCTTTAAATTCTGCCCTTTCTTTTTTTAATGCTTGCACTGTTTTTTTCATTGTAAGCTTTGCTTTGTCAAGATCAGTTCTTGTCATAAATGGTAGTAGTTCTCCTGTAGAATAAGAACCCATCCCTCCAGTATTAGGACCTAGATCATTTTCAAATGCTCTTTTGTGATCCTGTACTGGCGGCATGAAAATAAGATTTGAGCCATCACAAAATGCCTGCAATGTAAATTCTTCTCCTGAAACTTTTTCTTCAATGAGCACCCGGCCGTCTTTTTTTATAAGCGATTTTGCGTAATCAATTATTGTATTTTTTTCTGAAAGATTTTCTCCTGAAACTTTTACTCCTTTTCCTCCAGTAAGACCTATCGGCTTTACTGCAACAGAATAATTAAAATCAGAAAGCATTTTTTCAAGTTCTGACTCTTTTTCAGCTATTTTAAATTCTATCATTCCTGGGATATTGTGATCTTGCATCAATTCTCTTGCAAATTCCTTACTGCATTCAATATCTGCAACATCTTTTGTTGGGGAGCATGTTAAAATCCCAAGTTCCGAAAGCGCATCGGTTATGCCTGCACCAAGTGCTGCATCTGGGCTAACATATGCCAAATCTATTCTTTTTCCGCTTGCCCATGATTTAACTTCTGCTGGGCTTAAAATATTGCAGACGAAATAATCTTTTGAAAGATTTGCAATTGCTGGGTTTTTCCTTGACATGAGAGAAAGAACAGAGGAATCTTTTGAGAGCATTTCAACTATTGCGTGTTCTCTTGCTCCATCTCCAACTACCAAGATATTCATATTATCTACCAAATAATTTTTTTCCTAATCTTTTTAAAAAAGAGTTTGTTTGCTTTTCAATTGAAAAATGCCTTTTTTTAGGATAGTTTTCAATTATTTCAAAAAAATAAGTGCCTTTTTTTGCCATCTAATTACCTTTTTCGGATATATCCTTCTTTTATAAGAAGGTTTATGCCGTCTTCTACTCTCTTTTTTGGAATATTAAATGAATTTGAAAATTCAGAGAGATCGATACTGCCTGAATGTATTTTAATCCATTCGAAAAGCTCTTCTTTTAGCGTTTCATCGCTCATGACCTCGATATCAGATAATTTTTTAATAAGCTCTTCTGACCTTCTCTCTGCTTCAAAAAGAAGGCGGGCATTTTCTTCGCTTGATTTCACTAAATCCTGGTATTTTGCTAAAAGTTGCTTATTTTTATGTTCTAGAAAATCAATCTTTTCAGACAGATTTATATCTGAAACTTTAACGGTTTTTTCAACGAAATTGATATTATCAAGGCATAATGCAAGAATGCCTTCTGGTTCAAAATAATAATAGTCTTTTGCAATTATAAGCAGATTTATAAGTATTTTTATCGATTGAAAATATCTAAGCCTCTTTTCAAATTCTGTTTCATTATAATTAAATGTTATTTGGTTTTTTTCAAAAAGAATGGAATAATCCATTTGTAAATTTCCTTCAAGATTTTTTCCTAGTGATTTTTCAAGAATAATGGATTTTTTTGAAACATTAATTTTTGTAAAGCCCATGTTTGAAAAAAGCTTTGCAATTGTCCTAAAATCCTTCATCTGTTTTCCTTTAATTATTATTGACTTCATTTTATTCCTCGATTACAACATCAACTACGCCTTTTTTTGCCCTGCGTATTTTTAGCAAGGAGAATATACCGATCATTTCCTTTTCTGGCATTCCAAGTTGCCTTAAAAATGAAATTATTGAAGAACGTGAATGCCCGAATTTTTCAAGAAGGAAAACAAGCTTTTCTGCATTTAGTGTGCCATCGCTTTTTTCAAATTCAGATTTTATCAGTGACATTTGGCTCTCATCAAGGCCCTGCTCAAGCAATGCCCTCAAAAATTGGTCTTTCTCAATTTCAATTTCCATTTTTTCACCTGCCTTAAGAATATAGTTGGATAATGGCTCTTCTCCTTCTATCTTTTTTAATATAAATGTTGTGCTTTTTGCCTGCCTTTTTGCAAAAATCATATTTATTGCGCAGTCACCAACCCCAAAATTTGAAATTTCAGAGTCGATAAAATCAGAATATCCTACTGATTTTTGCACATAATCCTTATATTCTTTTAATACAAGCCTGAAAATAAACAGGCTTCCGACATTGCTAAATATAGTTTTATGCATATCTGTTGGATTTTGGGATGCTACAAATAGCGCAAAATTATATTTTCTTCCCTCTCTTACGATATCAATAGCATCGCTTTTTTCATCTGATGCTATTTTCCATGC